>DATMZL010000553.1:0-9900 GCA_035607075.1 Polyangia bacterium | reverse complement strand
AACCGCGAGATGCTCGGTCAGGCCGCGTTCGAAGGCGACCATTCCCTGAAGGTGTTCGTGCCGGCTGGCAAGCCGCTGATCCTCGAATTCGTGGATAAAAGCGGCGCTGCGGTCTTCACGATGACCGAGGAGCACCAGGTGACCCGTGGCGAGTACATCACCCCGGGGCCGCCGCGGGCGCTGTTCAACAACATCTGCGGCGGGTGCCACGGCAGCATCAGTGGATCCGAGCTGGACATCGCCGTGAACGCCGATGCTTTGACCGGAGCGTCTGTCTCGAATTCGCGCGACCAGACGGCGAAGTTCGCCAATTAACTGAACCGACGCTGTTACGGCGAAATAGCGCGCCGGAAAAGCGCTGGAAACACGATCGGTGGATAATTTCCGATCGTGTTGTCTCCGCCGCCACCAACCGAGCCGCGCCCGGCCCAATCCGGGTCTGTCATGGCCGTGGTGTCCGCATCGATTCTCGCCGTCACCGACGATCCGGAGGTGAAGGATCTGCTGCTCGAGATGGCGCTCGCGGACGGGTTCGGTGTGCGTTGCGCGGCATCTGAAGCGGAGGCGGCGAAGCTGCTGCACCGCGAGCGGCCCGGGCTGTTGCTGGTCGACCTGGACATGGCCGGGCGGGCAGGGATGAAGTTTCTACGGACGCTGCGACAAAGCCTGTTCCGCGACATCGCGTGCGTGGCCGTCACGGCCAGCAACGATCCGATGCTGTCCGTCGCCGTCGATGCGCCCGTGTTTTACAAGCCCGGCCTCGACGGGCTGGACACGGCTATCGGCCGGCTGTTCGCGCCGTCGCGTTGACGACGCCGCCGGCCTCAGTGGCCGGTCCGGCGCTCGCGGCCGAGGATCGCGATCGACCGGTCGCTGCGCGCGATGTTGATCGCGCGCGCGAGCGCCTCGCTGCGACCGGCGGCGTCGTGATTTGCGCCGCGCGCGTCCACCAGCAGCAGCCACGCCAGCCAGTCGTCGGCGCTCGTGCGGCTGGCCGCGGTCGCCTGCCCGAGGTCGACGGGCCCACCCAGCATCCAGTGGAAGATGGCGCGGGAGCGGACGTGGGCGGGATCCTGGCGCAGCGCCTCGTCGAGCTCGCGCTTCGCGGCCGGCCGCGGGTCGTCGCTGCCGAGCGCGAGCTCGGGCGAGAGAGAGCGTGTGCGGGCGCCGGTCAGGTAGAGCAGCGCGCGGGTCGAATGCGTGTCCGCGTCGGTCAACCGGCGTTCGATCGGCGCCGTCAGGCGAGGCGGGGGGAACTTGTAGACGAGGATCTCGTATTGGCCGCCGTCGAGATACTGGCGGACTTCGAAAGCGAGCTGGGCTGGTGTCTCGGCGCCGAACGCGGTCGTCCAGGCGACCTCGGGCGAGGCTCCATCGCGGAGCGCTTTCTCGTAGCTCTCCAGCGCGACGGCGCGGTGGTTCATGAGGAAATGCAGGGTGATCCAGGCAGCGCCATAGAAGCGCGCGTCTTCGCTGTCGACCGTCGGCGCGGTGAAGATGCTCTCGATGCTCGACACGCTCAGGTGTTGCGCGTCGCGCAGCCGCCCGGGCGACGGGCGGCCGACGGTGAGGCGGGCGCTGTCCGCTTCGTACTCGATCGTCTCGTAGTAGGTCGCCAGGCCTTCCGCCAGCCAGCGCGGCTGGTGCGGCATCACCATGTGCGAGAGGTAGTGGACGAGCTCGTGCTTGATCAGATCCTGGCGGTGGAGCTGGCTGCCTGCGACCATGACGATCAGCGGCTGGAAGAGCGCGTACGTGAAGTACCCGTCCACCTGCCGGGGCGCGAAGTCGGTCCAACCGCGATCGACGACGACGACCGGCAGCTTACCGGTGTCGAGGTCCGGAGGAACGCCGAACACCGCCATCAGGAGCGCGGCCTGAAGCTGCTCGAGATCGGTGAGCGCCGCGCGGCCGGCCGCGGCGTCCTCGTCGGTGCGCAGGCGAAAGTGCGCGCTCTCCAGCTCGGTCCAGGTGGGCCCGCCGGCGGCCGGGCAGGGCGGCAGGTGACCCGCGCAGGTCGTCACCAGCGTCAGCAGCAGCGGTCCGGCGACCCCAGCGACGACGTCCGCGCGCCGGCGACGAATCACGATCACACGATCAATTGCAGCCGATGCGCTGCGTGGCGACGCCGATGTCGTCGACGTAGATGTTCGACGGGTACGCGTTCGAGTTCGCGGTGTCGCGGACGACGTGCACCTCGAAGCAGTACCAGGTGTCCGATGGCGCCCAGCACCCAGCCGGCGGCGGCCCAATCACGGACTGACCTTGACACCTTCCGAGGAGGGTTTCAATGTCTGCCCGAATGGTGTTTGGGGCGCGCGGGGTGCAGATGGTCTTACCGTCGGCGGCGTCTTCTGATGACTCGCGCGCATGCAGCTCTTCTCTTGGCCGCTGCCAGCTTTGGGTGCTATGGCACCCCGAACCGCGGTCACCACACCGATTCAGGTGGGCTCGATGCGGCCCTCGACGACGGGGCGGAGAAGCCAGATGTCGCCGACGCCGGAACTGGCATTGATGGTGGCGACGCTGCCGGCACTTGTGCCGTCGATACCACAAATGACCGCCACAACTGCGGTCGATGCGGTCATGACTGCCTCGGCGGCGCGTGCGTAAGCAGCCAGTGCCAACCCGTCTTGCTCGGCGTGATGAACCAGGAGGAGCTTTACGTCACTCTCGCCGGAGATTACGTCCTTGCCTCTCCGTCGGCTTCGCATATCGATCGGGTAAAGAAGGACGGCTCGGAGATCATCACCAATCTCATCGACGGCGTTTTCTACATGGCGAATCGCGTCTACGACGCCGGCCGCCTGTTCTGGATAACGTCTGGCAGCGGGTTTCCGATCGCCTATTGCGACCTCGACCAATGTGCCGCGACCACCCACGTCACGTCGGCGAGCGCCGATCCTTCCTTCGGGCTCGCGTACGATTCGCCGACGCACATGCTCTACTTCGAGGACTTGATGAGCAAGCACCTCCAGGCGGCGACAACGAACGCCGTCTGGTTACCAGTGGAAGTCAATTCATCCACAAGCGCGGGACAAGCCAGCGTCGCCTATGGTGGCGCCATTTACTACCAGCAAACGACAGGAGGGATCAGCTACATCGCGCGCATATCGCCGGCTGGTGGCAGCGCTGCTGTCGTCGCAACAGATTCGATTGGTGGCGACTACAAGAGCATCACGGCGACTAACGGACATCTATTCTGGATATCGGGTTCCGTGAGGGCGCTGGTGTGGATTCCGATACCGACGGGAGTGGGAACGTCTGCGCCGGACGTGTTCTTTGCTGAATCCGGTATTCGGTCGGTAACGTCCGACGCCGACAATATCTACTGGGTCACCGAAACCACCCTCGAAACCTGTCCTGCCAGCGGATGCTCGAACGCGCTGAGGCGTGTTCTTCTGTCCCTGAACCTCGACTTCTCCGCCGTGGCTGTAGACGACCAGGCGCTCTATTGGGTATCCGGTATCGCCCGCAATCCCTTCAATGGGAACGACATGCAGGGGAGCGTTTGGAAGCTCGCGAAGTAAGTATAAGGATGCTCCATTTGCGAATGCTCTGACCAAGCCATACCTGCGTTCCTAACGATCTCGTCAACCGAACTGGACCGAACGGCGGGTCGCGGTCCCGTAGGCGAAGCCGGCGATCGGAAACTTCGCGGTCGCCGCCGTGTCGTCGATCGCGGCGCCCATCGCTACCACCACCGGGACGAAGTGCTCGTGCGTCGGCAGCGCCATGCGAACGCCCGGCGCGCGCGCGCGGTAGTCGAGCAGCGCGTCGACGTCGCGTCGCGCGAGCACGTCGGCCGCCCAGGTGTCGAACTCGGCCGCCCACGCCGGCGTCGGTGCATCCGGGCGGAAGTCGACGGTCCGCAGGTTGTGCGTGAGAAACCCGCTGCCGACGATCAGAACACCTTCGCGGCGCAGCGGCGCCAGCGCCCGCCCGAGCGAAAACAGCGCCGTCGGGTCGAGCGACGGCAGCGACGCCTGAAGCACAGGCACGTCGGCGCCCGGGTACATGGCGACCAGCGGAACGTAGGCGCCATGATCGAGCCCGCGTTCGGGATCCTGCGCGACCGGCTCGGCGCGCAAAAGGTCGCGCACGCGGGCGGCCAGCGCGGGCGCCGGTGGGGCGGGATAGGTCGTCTCGTAGTACTTGGCGGGAAACCCGTAGAAGTCGTAGACGAGCGGGACGGGTCGCGTGGCGCCCAGCGTGATCGGCTGATCGACCCAGTGCGCCGACAGCATCAGCACGGCCTTGGGACGCGGCATCGCGGCCGCCCAGGCGCCCAGCTCGCGCACCCAGCCGCCGTCGTCGAGGAGCAGCGGGGAGCCGTGCGCCAGGAAGATCACCGGCATGTTCGCGGCCGTGCTGTCGGTCGAGGTCGTCATGGCCTTGTGTTCAGCCTTCGATGCCGGGCGACGGCACCCGGTCACACCGGCGGCGAGCAGCAGCTTGCACGCGTCCCGCCGATTCACGCGCCCGATTCTAGCTCTAGATGCGGGTGATCGCGTCGAGCGTAGCGCGGCTTGGCCGCGCGGAGCTCATCGCGGGAGGATTTGGGAACCCTCCCAGAGTTCCCTTGTAAATCAGAACCGCATCGCGAACGCGCCCTGGACGATGTGGGCGAACTTGCGATCCGCGTTGGGCGCGAACTCCGACTGGGGGCGGTAGAGCAGGAACTCGTACTTGCCGCCCAGCTCCATCTCGACGAACCAGGACGAACGCTCCTGCTGGGGCCGACGGAAGAAGGCGATCTTGCCGCCGAACAGGTAGTTGCCCATCGGCGACAGCTCGCGGTCGCCGGTCCAGTACTGGCCCGCCGGGCCCAGGATCCGGTAGCCCTCGGCGTCGCGGTAGAAGCTGGCGCCGCCCTGCTCGTGCCAGTGGGCGCGTCCCGACACCAGCAAGAACTGGCCGATGTACTTCGTTCCCGTCACGTCGGCGGTGATCGCGCGGACCGCCCAGCTGTCCTCGTAGCCACGCAGCATCGCGAGCGCGGATGCGCGCAGCTCCGGAAACGCGTAGGCGAGCCGGAAGAACAGCGCGTAGCGCTGGCGAAAGTTGGGCAGGTGTTCCTGCGGCGTGTGTCCTTGGCTGCCCACCAGCACCTTGCGGTAGGGGTTGGCCTGGAAGCCGTCGAGGATCTGGATGGTGGCGCCGCCCTGGATGACGAGGCGCGGGGTCATCGTCCACGAGAGCGACGGCTCGAGCGTGTCGATGTTCAGCTTCTGCGTGACGATGCCGGGCGTGTTGGTGAAGCAGCCCGCTGACGACGGGAGCGCCACGAGGTACAGGACCTGCCCGGCGGCGGCGGTGTTGTCCGCGTCGCACACGCGGTCCCAGTTGTGCGAGTAAGCGAGCGCGAGCGTGAAGTTGTGCTCGTAGAGATCGTGGTGCGTCGTGGCCGAGAAGACAGTCGACCGGTAGTCGCTCTCGGTGCCGTATGCGAACGAGAAGGCGATGCCGCCGTCGGCGCGGTCAAAGCCTGCGCTGACGTGACCGAGATGGCGCGTGTCGCTGAACTTCGTCGCCGCCGACACCGCGTCGAAGGTGGCGGGCGTCGCGCCCGTGACCACGTCGGCGGAGTAACCGGCCGCGATGGCGAGCGTCGACGCGACGGTGGCGCTGACGTCGACCTGCGGATGGTAGACGCGGACGCCCGTGTTCTTGCTAGACGGTTCGTCGAACATCGTCGTGCGCACCGCCGCCTCCGCCGTGTTCGTCGCGCGCGCAGGGCGCGCGGAGGCCGCGGCGATGGCGAGCACCAGCCCGGCGATCAGGCGGGAGCGGCTCAGTTGCAACCGCACCCCCCGCCGGACGTGCCGGTCCCGCCGATCGCGCCTTCGCGGTTGGCGAGCACGTGCTCCTCGGCCGCGCGTTCCTGCGGATCCGAGTCGAGCTGCATGATGCGATCGGCGAGCAGCTCGCGCTGGTGCGGCTTGACCGTCCACTTGGAGATCGAGCAGCCACCGACGAGAAGTGCCGCCAGGATGAGGAGCTTAGAAAAACACTGCGAGTGCACCTGAGTACTCCTGGATTCGTTGGGTGTGGTTTGCGTTGAAGATCACGTAGTGCCGGATGTCGCCGCGCACCGAGATCCGCTTCTTGAACGACGCCACCAACCCGCCCCCCACGTTGACCATCGAATAGTTGCCGGTCTGGACCGCGAACTGATCCGCCTTCTTGCGCCCGAACGCGCCGCCCGCGGCGCCACCCACGAAAGGCGTCACGGGCGACGAGGGAAACAGGTAGGCGTTGAAACCGCCCGCGGTGTAGATGACGTCGGCCTGGTTGCCGACCGTCTCGCCGATGGTCCCTTCCAGCGCCACGTGCGGCGCCAGCAGCACCGCCGGCCGGAACAGGAACATCCCGTCGCCGCCCAGCACGCCCGCCGAGAACGTGAAGGTCACGTTCTCGATCATCAGCGGCGACGGCGAAAAGATTACATTTCCCATCCGCTTCCAGATCGACGGCCCCTGGTGCGCGGCCGCCATGTCGACGTCCAGCGGGTAGACCTCGTCGCCCAGGATCCAGCCGTAGGTGCCGTCGGGCAGCTCGACGCGGAACCAGTGATCGTGCGTCGCGCGCCCGATGACGGTCAGCACCTCGCCCTGGTTGGCGCGGTAGACGACCCGGTAGCCGAACCCCGGCCCTGTGCGCACGGACGCCGCCTCGGCGATCACGCGCACCAGCGCCTGGTCGTCCGCGCGCGCCACTACCGCAACGGAAGAAAAAGTTGCTACCACCGCCAGTGCGAGGAGCGGCCTCATCACGGCGCGGCGGCCACCCATCCGATGATGAGATCCGGTTCGGCGTTCGGGGCGTTGCGATCGAAGAGCTTGCCGCCGCCGTGGACCTGGATCGCCGACGGGAACTCCAGCAGCTTGCTCGTTCCGACGTTCGCGCAGTTCATCTGCTCGGCGGCCGACCGGTAGTTGTCCGCCCAGTCCCCCGTGAGCGGAACCGCGACGGGGCAGGCTGGATCCATCGGCATCAGCGGGACGCAGGTGGGAACGGTCAGCCGCAGCGAGTTCGTCGAGCCGCTGCCGTGACAGGCGGAGTCGTGGCACTTCTTGCCGCTGTAGTCCTTGTCCAGGAGATCGCGCCAGATGCCGTTGTTGCCCATCCCGGCATCGCCGCCCGCGCTGCCGTACACGAAATAGCTCTGGCTCGGCCGGCAGGCGTTGATGTCCGACGGCGGTTCACCGAGGTCGACCGTGTAGCAGCCGGCGGCGGCGACCGCGATCGACGACGCGATCGACGTCGCGATGACTCTCGACGCACGCATCAGAACGTGTACCTCAGGTAAAGGGTGGTGTTCAGGTCCTGGCTGGCGGTGACCTCGCGCAGCACGTAGAAGCCGCCCCGCAGACCGATCGAGAAGTGGCGCGACAGGAAGTGATAATCGATGCCGCCCCCGCCCCCGAGGGTGAGGCCCGTCCGGTACTTCGGTTCCAGGCCCAGCGCGAACAGCAGGTTGCTGGACATGCGCGCCAGGCCGAGCCCGCCCTCGGCGAAGAACGACCATTGCACCAGCCGCAGCGTCAGCTTGCCCTCGGCGGTGGCCTGGTACACCTGCAGCAGCTGCCCCGCCACCGGCGAATCACCCTGCGACTGGTGCGTCGAGCCCATCAGGTGTAGCTGCACCGCGAAGAACCGGAAGATGTCGTAACCGGCGCGCGCGCCCACCGCGAACCCGGGCGCGATCGCGTCGTTGGCGCGGCCGGTAAACCACAGCACGCCGAACTCGCCTTCCGTGAAGAAACCGTGCGCGAACTTCTCCGGGTCGGGGAACACGACCGCGCTGGGTTCCGAGGTCACCTGGGCGCGGGCCGGTGCGCCGCCGAGCAGCCATGACGTCGCCAACGCTGCCGCCAGCCTTGCGAGTCGTCGGGGGAGCAATCGACCTTGGGCCTCTGGGGTTACATCATCGCAGGCGGTTGGAACAGCGTCGGATCCGGCTGCAGCACATCGTCAGCGTCATTGTGCCAGAGTCGATCCTCGTCGTCGCGCACGCGCACGAAGTATTCGCACTGCATGTGGACGTCGGTCTTCAGGCGCAGGTCGATCTCGTAGAGCGCCGGTACGACGAGCAGGCCGGGACTGTTCAACACGTGCCGGCTTGTGTTCGGCAAGATCGACGTCCCGCCCGGGATCATCGCCAGGCCGATCGCATCGACGTCCGACCGGTTGATCAGCACGCCCGCGAAGGTCGGGTCGGTCGCGTCGGCGTTGTTCCAGCGCACCAGCGCGTCCAGGTCCAGCTCGCCCTCGGCGAAGTCGTCCTCGCGCACGATGCCGCTGAAGCTCTTGCCCGCGTCGATTGTCCTCGCGATGGTGGTGATCAGCGGCAGGAAGATCGGGGGATCGTCGCCGTTCTGCAGCGCCGTCGCGACCATCTGCGTGTCGTAGCGCGCGTACTGGCTGGCGCCGTCGACGAACAGCGTGAAGGTTCCGGGCCCGTCGGCCATGTTCGTCACCTTGTACGAGACTTCGACATGGACCTTGTCGCGCGACACCCACGGGATGTCCATGTCGTACCCGAGCGCGTCGCGCTGGGCTTGCAGCTTCATCCGCTCCTGCATCGTCGGCCGGCGGAACCGCAGCGTGACGCCGTCCGTGGGGAGCGGGTCGTCGTTACCCGCGGCGTCGATGATGTTGGTGCCCTTGAAGTAGAGCGGTGTGTTCAGATCGCTGCACCCGATGGCAGCGGTCGCCGCCAGCGCGAGCCCGATGAGGCCACCCTGTATCCCGCGATCTCTGTGGGTCATGACTACCCTCCTTTGAAAACGAAGGGGAAGCGGGCGACGCCTGTCTGCGCCGCCGCTTTCGGGAACTGCCACTGCTTGATCTGACGAATGATGCAGCCCTCGACCGCCGCGTCGCCCATCGTCGTGTTCTTCACGTTCGCCTTGCTGACGGTGCCGTCGGGCTGGATGGTCCAGGTCATGTCGATGCCGCCGCCCAGGTTCGGTTTGTGCTGCAGCTCCTTCTCGAAGCAGTACTGGATGCCCGCCTTGTGCGCGCGCACCACCTTCAGGATCTGCTCCATCGACAGTGACCCGTTCACGTCGCCGCCACCGTTGCCGATGCCGACCGAAACCTCGTGCTCGCCGCGCTCGGCGAGCTTGGGGCCGCGGCCCTTGCCGTGCGTACCGCGGCCGCCCGTGTCCAGGTTGCCCGCGCCGTAGATGTGGCCGTAGCCGGTGCCGCCGCCGCCCGGGCCCGAGCCGCTCGTCGACAGCCCGCCCGATCCGCGCCCCACCTGCATGCGCGCGCCCTGCATCCCGGCGATGGCCTGCTCGACGTCGTTGTTCTGCGCGAACAGCTTGGACAGGCCCGAGCCGGGCGCCTTGTCCTTGCCCATGATGCTGAGGATGCCGATCTTCTGGACCTTCTCGCGGAGGATGTCCTCACGGCCCTTGGGGATGATCGTGTCCTTGACCTTGGCGTCGTCGCGGCCCAGCTTGCCGGCCTTGTCCTTGGCCCGCTTCATCTGGCCTTCTTTTTCTTTGCTGTCGGACTCCGCCTTCTCCGCTTCCTTCTTCTTCTGCTTCTGGAACTCGATCGCCTGCGGCGCTTCGATCTTGACGATGCGCTCGGGACTGAGCGCCAGCGGCGGTCGCGGCGGCTCCTTCTCCCACATGAAGACGAGGATCGTGGCGAAGATGCCGAGCACGATGCTCGTGCCCAGCATGTACTGGACCATCTCCGGATCGTCGACGCGCGGGCGCGGAACGAAATCGGGCGGCTCGACCCAGCGGATCTCGATGCGCAGGTCGCTGCCGTCGGCGAAGTTCAGCTTGGCGCGATCGCCGCGCGCCAGATCGACCTCGCGAGAAGCGACGTCCGAGACCGAGGTGGCCGTGCCGCCCAGGACCAGATCGCCCTTCAGCT
>DATMZL010000611.1:0-8061 GCA_035607075.1 Polyangia bacterium | reverse complement strand
TTCTCGGCCAGGCCGAGCTGCTCGAGCAGGGCACGGCCGTCGACCGTGCGCGGGTAGAGCGACGCCCAGAGATCGACCGCCTCCCGGACGCGGATACGCTTCTGCAGCTGCGCCTGCTGGAGCTGGACGCCGATGCGCTTCTGCAGCGCGTAGGCATCCCGGCCGGGATCGAGCCCGAGCACCGTGGCGCGCCCAGCGTCGGCCTTGCGAACGCCCTCGACGCACTCCATGGTCGTGGTCTTGCCGGCGCCGTTGGGCCCGATGAGCCCGAAGATCTCACCCTCGAACACCTCGAAGGAGACGTCGTCGACCGCCACGGTGGAGCCGTAGAGCTTGCGCAGGTGGGCGACCTCGATGACGCGCGTCCCGGACGGCGGCGGCGGCAATCTCCCTACGTCGCCGAGGCTAGAACCGGCCGCCGCGCCGGCCGCCGGCGCTTCCGCTCTCGGTCTTTGCACGGGCCTCGTTCACTCGAATCGGCTGACCGCCAACCGAGTGGTTCTCGAGGCCGGAGATCGCCGCTGCGGCCTCGGTCTTGTTCGGCATCTCGACGAAGCCGAACCCGCGCCCTACGCCGGTGAACTTATCCTTGATCACGGTCACGCTCTCGACCGTGCCGAACGCGGCGAACGCCTCCTGGAGATCACTCTCCGTGACGCTGGGCGACAGATTACCCACAAAGATCTTCATGGTGCCTCCGGTTGAAGCGCCGCTACTCGGGTGCGTCCTCGGGCTGAGGTTCCGTCGGCGCGACATCGGCGCGGCCGCGAGCGAGCTTGTCTTTCTGGCGCGCCCGACGTTCCTCGCGCTTCTCGTTCGCTTTCGCGCGTCGCTTCTGCTCCTTCTGCTTGCTCAGGAATGATGGTCGCTTGCTCCTGGGCATTCAACCCTCCAAGGGTGCGGAGGCGCCACGTGGCGGCCTCACATACGCTTTCGGCTGCGACGATCGAGCGCCGCGAGTCGCGGGCGACGACCATGGGCGGGAATTGGACTCGCAACGACCGCTGGGGCCGCTGGCGTCGTTGGCGCGGTCGCGCCGGCGCGGTGCGATCGAGTTGCGTCCTGGTTGCGTCTCGTTGCCGGGCGCCTTCCAGCCGGACCGCTGGGCGCAGACACCCTCCCCTTCGGATCACGACGGGAGTCATGGGCAGCGGCCACGACGAGCGGCGCCTCGGCGTCAAACCCCTTCACCGTCATGCGCGGAATCATGCGGCCCAGCACCCGTTCGATGTCGAGCAGGTAATCACGATCCTCAGCGCAGACGAGCGTGATCGCCTCGCCTTCTGCATGCATGCGGCCGGTCCGACCGATGCGATGCACGTAGTCTTGAGCCGCGCGCGGGACATCGTAGTTGATCACGTGCGTGACGTCCTGAACATCGAGTCCACGAGAGGCGAGATCCGTGGCGATCAACGTCATCACCCGGCCACGCCGGAAGTCGAGCAGTGCCCGCTCCCTCTGGCTCTGGCTTCGATCTCCATGCAGGGCAGCCACCTCGAGGCCGCTGCGCCGCAGCGTGGCGGCCAGGCGATCCGCGCCGCGCTTGCTCCGCGAGAACACGAGCGCCTTCTTCGCGGCGTCGCGGCCGAGCAGGTGCCCGAGCAAAGCCGACTTCAGATCTCGACGCACCGTCACCACCGACTGCGTGATACCGTCTGCCGTCCGCGTCGGCCCGGCGATCTCGACTCGCGTTGGCGATGCAAACGCACCGCTCGCCACCTGGTTGAGCTGTGTCGGCATGGTCGCGGAGAACATCAGCGTCTGGCGGGCGCGCGGCAGGAATCGCAGGATCCGCCGCACGTCGGGCGCAAACCCCATGTCCACCATTCGGTCTGCCTCGTCGAGCACGACGACCTGGATCTCTTCGAAGCTCACGCTCTGCCGCTGGTACAGATCGAGCAGTCGGCCCGGGGTGGCGATGAGCAGGTCGATCCCGGTTTGGCGGAGCAGCCGCTCCTGCGGACCAATCGGGACGCCGCCGAACACGACCCCCGTGCGGACGCGGGTGAACCGTGCGCATGCACGCGCATGGGTCTCGACCTGCGCGGCGAGTTCGCGCGTGGGGACCAGGACGAGCGCCCGCAGGCCCTCACCCTGGACCGCGAGGCGCATGAGGATCGGCAGCACGAAGGCGGCCGTTTTGCCGGTGCCGGTCTGCGCCGAGCCCACGAGATCGCGGCCCGTCAAGATGAGCGGGATGGCGCGACGCTGGATGGGCGTGGGCTCGCTGAAACCGAGGGCCCGCACACCCTGGACGATGGGTTCCGACAGGCCGAGCTGCGTGAAGGCCATTCCATCATCGAGAACGTCCGAGCCACGCTTCTTGCCAGGCCGGGGGCGAGATGCCGACGGGATCACGTACGGCCGCGCAGGACGTGAAAGGTGCCTATGACGAGAGCGATTTGCGCAGCATTCAGATCGTGCCCCCCGGACGAGCCGCGCCCAAGCAGGTCACGGCAAAAAAAAACCGCCAAGTGTCCCTGGCGGAAAGTGAACGTGTATGGCAATCCAGTGTCTACCCAAGACGAGCACAGTATCGGCGACCCGGGCGGATAAAGCAAACCCTTTCCGATCACCCACTCAACCGAAAGGTGCGTCACGGCTTCAACTCGGCCATGGCGCGCACCGCGAACGTGGATGCAAGGGCAGCGGGGTCAGGTACTTCGCTTACGGACAAAACTCGGCGCTGTCACTCGTAGCGTAGCGCGGAGAGTGGTTCGACACGTGTGGCGCGCTGCGCCGGCACGTACGTGGCGAGCATCGCGGTCAGGCCGAGAACCACGACCAGCACCGCGTAGGTGCTCACGTCGGTCGGGCGAACGTCGAAGAGCACGGTCGTGAGCGCGCGCGAGAGCGCGAGCGATCCCGCGAGACCGAGAGCCAGGCCGAGAAGCGTGATGCGGATCCCGCGGCTCATCACCATGGCGAGGATCTGGCTCTTCTGCGCGCCGAGTGCCATGCGGATGCCGATCTCGCGCGTGCGCTGGCTGACCGCATAGGCGATCACGCCGAAGAGGCCGATGGTCGCGAGGACGAGCGCCAGCAGGGAGAAGCCGGCGATCAGGAACATGTTGAACTTCGGCTCGGCGAGGGCGGTTTCATGCACCGCGGCCATCGACCGGACGTTCGCCAGCGCGATGTTGCGATTCATCTCCGCAAGCGCCGAGCGGACGAGCGCGACGTAATGCACGGGGTCGCCCTGCGTGCGGACGACGTACGCGAGCGTGCCCCACGGATCCTGCTGGTGCGGAACGTACGCAGTGCCCCACGTGTTCTCCTGCAAAGTGTTGACTTTGACGTCGGCGACGGTTCCCACGATCACGCGGGGCTTGTTGTCGTCCCGCCAGGAACGGATCACCTTCCCGATCGGGTCTTGATTCGGGAACATCTGTTTCGCCAGCGTCTGGCTGACGATGACGACCGGCGGCGAATCCTGAGTGTCCTGATCCGTGAAGTCGCGACCGGCGATCAACTGCAAGCCGGTGGCCCCGAGGAAGCCCGGGGTGATGACGTTCCACTGCGCCGAGTATTCCGTGCCGTTCGGCGGCTCGGGCTCGCCCTCACGGATGAACGCGCGGCCCAGGTAGAACCCGCCGCCACCCATCGGCAGCGCACCCACTGCCCCCGAAACGACCACACCGGGGATCTCATCGACGCGGCGATGGAACTCAGCGATGAAACTTCCCCTGGGTTCCCCCTGGGCATACGCCGACGGCGGGATGGACAACTCGAACGTCAGCAGGTTGGACGTGCGCACGCCCGGATCCACGTGCTGCAATCGCGCGAAGCTCTTGACAAAGAGTCCGGCAGCGATCAGCAGCATCAGCGACAGCGCGATCTGCGTCACGACCAGTGCTTCACGATAGCGTTGACTCGACCTGCTGGCAGAGACGGCGTTCCCGCTCTGCTGCAATGTTTCGCGCGCGTCCTGCCGCGCGATGCGCCACGCGGGAATGAGCGCGAAGAGTCCGGCGGTCAGTGCTGCGATCGCAAGCGTGAAGAGCAGCACCGGGAGATCGATCGAGGTCTCGCCCAGGCGCGGGATACTGCTGGGACCGTAGGCGATGACCGCCTTGATGATCGCGTACGCGACCAGGATCGCGGCGAACGCGCCCAGAACGCAGAGCACGCCGGCTTCGGTAACCACCTGCTGGACGAGGCGCGAGGAACTGGCGCCGAGCGCGGATCGGATCGCGAATTCCCGCTCGCGCGCAGCGGCGCGGTTCAGCAGCAGGTTGGCGAGGTTCGCCGCCGCGATCATCAACACGAAGCCGATCGCCGCGAGCAGCACCAGGAGGGCGCGCCGCGTCCCGCGCCCGACCACGAACTCGTGGAGCGAAACCACCGACGTCGCGCTGTTCTTTCGTTTCGCCTCGAATTCCTTGGCGGTGCGCTGGCCGACGCTCTCGACGAAAGCCCTGGCGGTGGCGAGTGTCACTCCCGGCGCCAGCCGGGCAATGGCTTCGAACTCCCAGTCATCGACCGCGCTGTTGACGAGCGAACTGCTCACGAACGGCAGCCAGATCTGCGTGCCGAGCGGATACTCCGAGCGGCGCGAGGCGATACCGATCACGCGGCGATCCGTGCCGCGCACCTTGATGGTCCGGCCGACGATCGAGGGATCGGAGCCGAAACGGCGCTTCCATAGCGCTTCGCTGATGACGATCGCGCGCTCAGCGCCTTGAAGATGATCCTCGGCGCGAAAGAATCGTCCGACGATCGGACTCGCGCCCAGGACCGTGAAGAAGTCTTCGGAGACCGCAGCGGCGTTCACGCGCTCGGGGGGCGTGTCCCCCGAGGCGAGGTCGGAGTTCAGCTCCTGCGAGAGGGCGACCCCCGAGAACACCCGGCGGTTGGCCTTCCACTGCAGGTAGTCGGGGTACGGGATGGCGGGGCCGAAGGTGCTGAAGCGCGTGTCGACGGACACCGGGTTCACGAGTTCATCGGCGTGCGGGTACGGAAACCCGCGCAGCAGCACGGCGTTCACGGTGCTGAAGATGGCGGTGTTCGCACCGATGCCGAGGGCCAGCACCAGCAGTGCGACCACGGCGAATCCACGGCTCTTGTTCAACGTGCGGAAGGCGAAGCGAACGTCTTGGGTGAATGCCATCTTGGACCCCGCGTGTCGGTCTGGGGAGCACGCGCGCGGCGACAACCTACGCCCGTCTCGAGAGACCGTGGTCGAGCCGCTCGCACGAACGCGGCACGTCAGCTTCCCGGCGCGTCGTGCCGGCCCGACTCCTGCTTCAGATCGAGGCTCCGGTTCCGATGCCGCTCATGGACGGGTCGGCTGGTAGGCGGGGGATCCCATCTGCCAGTAGAGGAACGCCAGCTGGTCGGCGAGCTCGCGGTCGCGCTGTGACTTGGACGAGCCCATGCCGTGTCCGGCGTCGAAGTCCACCAGGAACAGCACCGGCCGGCCGCTCGTGGTCGCCGCCTGCAGATGCGCCGCCATCTTGCCCGGCTGCCACGGCGCGACGCGCGGGTCGTTGAAGCCGGAAGTGAGCAGCACCGCCGGATACGCCGTGCCGGGCACCACGTGCTGCGTGGCATCCACGGAAAGGAGCGCGCGGAAACCGGCCTCGGTCTTCGTCGATCCGTACTCGAGCGAGTTCGCCGGACCATCGGTGCCGTACTCGCAGCGCAGTGCGTTGTTGTCTCCAACGCCGTTGAACACGACCCGGAACAGATCCGGGCGCGCCGTGGTGGCCATGCCGACCGTGATGCCTCCGGCGCTGCGGCCTTCGATCGCCAGCGTCGCGGGCGAGCCGTAGCCTTGTTTCACCAGGTACTCGGCGCAGGCGATCAGGTCCTTGTAGGTGTTGGGCTTGGTGGCCTGCTTGCCGGCGAGATGCCACTCCTCGCCGAACTCTCCCCCGCCGCGTACGTGCGCGACCGCGTACACGCCGCCGTCTTCGAGCAGCGTCAGGAATCGGGAGACGAAGCCCGGGGTGAGGGAGATCCCGTAAGCGCCATATCCGGCGAGCCAGACCGGGTTCTTGCCATCGAGCTTGATGTCGCGGCGGTGCACGATCGAAAGCGGGATCTGCGTTCCGTCCCAGGAGCGCGCCTGCACTTCGTCCACCGTGTACCGGGACACATCTTCCTTCCACGGCGGCACGATGGAGGTGCGGACCGTGCTGGCGCCGTCCAAGCGGTAGTAAGCCGGCGGCGAGAGCCAGCCGACCATTCCCGCGAGAACCACGGTCGATCTCGTATCGAGATAGGGTCCGTAGAGGGCGCCGCGGAGCGGAAGCGCGACGTCATCCAGCCGGCCACTCGCGAAGTCATAGCGGCGCAGGCGGCCAAGTCCGCCGTCCAGATCACGCACGTAGAGCGCCGTCGAGGAGGCATCGATCTCCTGGATCACGCGCTCGCTCGGCGCGACCACGGTCACGGCCTTGGAGAGATCCGGCGACGATGCGTCCACCGCGATCACCTTGTAGCGCGGCGCGTTCTTGTGCGTGAGCAGGTAGAGCTTGTCGCCATGCGGAATGATCGTCGTGACCGCGTCGTCCACGTCCGCGATCTTCACCCACGGCGAGAGATGGTCATGGCTCCCGGCGCGCGCCACGTAGGCGGTGAGCGCAGGGTCGGCGCCGTGGCTGATGCTGGCGATGACGTACGGCGAGCCGGCGGTGCACTGGATGAACGGATAGTCCACGGGCGTCACCGGCAGGGAGCCCGCAACCCCCGTGCCGATGACGGCGCGGTCCTGATCGGGATCGGTTCCCAGCACGTGCAGGCAAGCGCGGCTGTTCAGGTACTGCTCGGTGTCCTTGGCGTCGGGACCGACCTTGGCGAAGCGGTTGTAGTAGAACGAGCGATCGTCGTTCCGCCATGAGGGGCTGCCGTAGTCGGCGCGATCGATGGCTTCCGGCCACTCGCGCCGGGGGGAGACGTCGAGGATGTGGAGGACGCTCTTCTCGGAGCCACCGGGCGAGATCCCATAGGCGACGCGTGATCCATCCGGCGATGGTTCGAAGTAGTCGATCGCGAAGTGATGTCCGGGCGAGGCGCCGCGATCGGGGTCGACCAGCAGGCTCTCGGGGCCGTCCACGCCACTGCGGACGAAGAGCTTGAACGTGTCCTGCCCCGGCTCGAGCTTGAGATAGAACACCTTGCCACCGGCCTGATGAACCTGGAACGCCGTGGTGCCACCACCGGTGTGAGCTGCGATCCGCGCCTGCAACGAGTCGCGACCCGGAATGCGGTCCAGCACCGAACGCGCATAGCGGCCCTGCTCGCGGCACCACTGCTCGAACTTCGGCGCGTGACGGTCCTCCATCCAACGGTAGTCGTCGGTGACCTTGGTGCCGAAGTAGTCGTCCACCACCGGCACTCGCGGTGCCACGGGCGGACCGCCGGCGGCATGGGCGGAACGGCTCGCGGTCGCGGGATCGGCGGGTGCGACATGGGTCGCAACGGCCATGGCGAGCGTGAAGCCGATCCAGGTACCGAGGCGGGCTCCGGCGGAGAGCGGCATGGCGGGAACCTACCGCATCCGCGGAGCGTTCGGCGCCCGCTGCGGTGAGCCGCGATAGTTCCTTCTCATACTTGCCGATGACAGCGGTCGAGGAGGGATCCCGACATGGCCGCCGTTGATGCCGCCCACCAGAAGCAGATCGAGAATGCGATCGCCTCAGGCGAACCCGAGAAGGCTTTCGCCATTCTCGAGAACCACGCCGATCTCCGTCACGCCGACATGCCGCCCGTCTCGAAGCAGGCGCTCGCGGCGACCGCCAAGGTTCCGGCCGCGGTGCGGCAGTTCGTGCTCGGCACCACGTCCACCTCGGTCTCGGTGCGGCGGTTCTGTCGCAAGTACCTGCCCAAGGTCGGCGCGCCCGCGGCGTCCTCGCTGCTCGCGCTCGCGGCGGACGCGCTCGATCCGTTCCGTCCCGGCGACGGCCTGTTCGGATGTTTCGGCGGTGTCGCGAGCCCGATCGCGCGCACGATCCTCGACGAGAAGATGAGCTTCGAGATCAAGGGCGCGAACTTCGCCTACGCCGAGGCCGACCGCTACGGCAAGGAAGTCATGGACGACGTGATCTTCCTCGTTGC
>DATMZL010000602.1:0-2054 GCA_035607075.1 Polyangia bacterium | reverse complement strand
GAGTTCGAGCTCTGGCTGCTCAACGAGGGCCATCCCGAATTCGTGCCGCTTCCCAAGTGGAACCCGGCCAACCCCGTTCCCGACGAGTTCGGCGGCATGACGGGCGCCGGCGGGACCGACATCGACGCCTGCGTGGCTTCGTTCACCGAGAATCCCCCGGTCGTTCCCGGCGGGACGGCCTGCACCACCGGCACGTGCGCCACCTCGGACTTCGTCGGGATCTGCACGGGATCACCGAAGACCGCGGCGACCTCGCCGCTCCCAGCATCGTTCGTGTTCGACTATCCGGGCGGGCCGCGGTGCTCCCGATACACGGACATCGAGGCGGTTCGCATCCTCGACGACTTCGAAGGCGACTACCACGGCCGCGTGCATTGCGGTGTCTTCCCCCACTCGTCCACCATGTGCGACGTAAAGGTCTCGCCGGCGTCCCTGATCTTCCTGCCGTGGCACGCGTTCCTCGACGACGTCGCCCTCGACTACGAATGCAAATGCCTCGGTTCGTGCAGCACCTGCACCGATCTGTTCGCGCCGTTCTCCCCGAACCCCACGCTCCTGGCGTCACAGCAGAACGATCGCGGACACGGACACGGGCACGGCCACGGCCACCAGCCGCGCCCGCCCGCAGCCGCCCTGCCCAACATCGGCTTCTGGTGGTGGTTCGAGGACCAGGTCACCCCGCCGGTCGTCACCCCGCCGTTCATCACCGACCACTCCCCGTTCCACTTTCGCGGGAACGTGCGAAGCAAGCCGAAGCTGGTTCCCGGCCTCGTCGGACAAGCCATCGAGCTCGACGGCACGGACGACTTCATCGTCGCCGACGAGAAGACCGCGGGCGACATCGGAACCCAGAGCTTCACGATCGACACCTGGGTCAAGACCTCCGCCGCCGGACTGCAGCCGATCGTCGCCAAGCTGGGCGACGGCGACGATGATGAGGACGACGGAGACGACGACCACGACAATCACCGCGGGTGGGGATTCTGGCGCTGGCCGATGCACGGCCGCCGCCATCACCACCAGGAGAAGGAGACGGGTTACGCGCTCTACATCCAGGACGGACAGCTTGGCCTGTCGCTGGCGACAGCCGATCACCAGGACACGTTCGTCACCACCGGCCCCAGCATCGCCGACGGCGCCTGGCACCACGTCGCGGCGATCGTCGACCGCAGCGATTCGAAGCGCAGCCGCTTGCTCGTCGACGGCGTCGTCGTGGTGACGTTCGACGCCACGCCGTTCGCGGGCGACGCGACCACGCCCGCCCAACTGCGCATCGGCCAGCTCGACGTGCAGGCGTCGGCGGTCATGCGCCGGCACCATCACGAGATCAAGGCGTTCTTCAAAGGACAGATCGACGAGTTGAGCCTCGTCCGGTCGGCACTGCCGCCCGACATGGTGGCGTCGGTGTTCGTCGCGGGGAGCGCCGGCAAGTTCGGATCGCTCGGGAACCTTCCCACGACCGCCGGGCAGGCGCCCTGTATCACCGTGATCGGACAACGGATCAACGCCCTTCCCGCTGCCGACGCGGCGCCGCTGAACGTCCTCTACGCGCAGCTCCTGGTGGCGATCGCCAGCGGCCATCGCATTCAGGCCCGGCAGATCGCCAGCGAGATCGGCGATCAGGCGGCAGCGGGATCGGACGGCACTTACTTGACGGTCAAGTTCCACGCCGTCATGCACGAGGTCGAGGCCTGCCTCGACGTGCCGCCGCTGAGCCCGCCGCAACCGTAAGCGGCGACGGCATGCGGTGGCATCTGGTGAGCGGCGTCGGCAGGCTCGCGGCGGTGTTGCTGGTGGTGTCGTGCTCCGGCTCGAGCCGGACGGCCCCGTCCGACGGAGCCGCCGGCGGCGGCGCGGGCGCAAGCGGCGCGGCAGGCGGCGGCGGTCCCGGCGCAGGCGGGGCGACCGCATCCGGTGGACGGGGAGGCGGCGGCACGACGGGCGCCGCCGGCAACGGCCCGACGGGCTCGGGCGGAAGCGCGAGCTTTCCTTGCGGTGCGCCCGGGCAGTTCTGTTGTGCGCTCAATTCATGCGCCGACGGCGGTTGTTGCACG
>DATMZL010000726.1:0-5180 GCA_035607075.1 Polyangia bacterium | reverse complement strand
ATCCCCCGGCATCGAGGCCGAAGCCGCCGTAGTGCCGGGACGGCGCGAAACGCGCGAAACGCTGGAACAGGCGGTCATGGTGCTCCGCCTCGATGCCGGGACCGCGATCGGTGACCACGATGCGGGCGTTGCCGTCCTGGCGATCGACGATGACGTTGACGGGCTTTCCGGCGCCGTACTTGATCGCGTTGGCGAGGAGGTTCGTCACCACCTGCTCGATGCGGAAGCGGTCCCAGCGCGCGGTCGCGGTGCCGCGAATCTCGACGTGGATCGGGCTGCCCGCGGACGACGCGGGCTCGCGCAGCCGGTCAGCCACGCCCGTCACCATGGGTCCGACCTCCAGATCGCCGCGCTCGAGCGTGAGCGGCCCTTCGGAGATCCGCGACACGTCCAGCAGAACGTCGACCATCTTCACCAGATTCAACACCTGGGCGAGCATGACCTCGGCGTCTCGCTCGAGGCGCGGGGCATCGACCGGCTCGCCCCCCGACGCGCGCACGGCGTCCTCGTACAACCGCTCCCCGCGCAGCTTCAGCGACGTCAGCGGCGTGCGCAGCTCGTGCGACGCGATCGACAGGAACTCGTCGCGCACCTTCACGGCCTTCCGCAGATCCGCCTCCAGCTGCCGGCGTTCGGTGATGTCCACGCACGAACCGATGTAGCCGGCGAAGGTGCCGTCGGGGTTATAGCGGGGCGTTCCGCGATCCAGCACCCAGCGGTACGCGCCGTCGTGGCGACGCAGCCGGTATTCCATCTCGAACACGTCGCGGCGATTGAACGCGTCGACGTAGGTGTCGATGCAGCGCTGAAAGTCCTCGAAATGGACGCCCTCGGCCCAGCCGATCCCCCATTCCTCTGCCTGTGAGCGACCGGTGAAGTTCAGCCACGTCTGGTTGAAGAACGTGCACAGACCGTCGGTCCGCGCCATCCACAGCAGCACCGGCGCCGCGTCCGCCATGATCCGGAAGCGGCCCTCCGTCTCGCGGATCTGCTGTTCGAGCAGCTCGCGCGAGGGGTCGCTCACGACGCCACCCCCAGCTCGCGCGCGAGCGGCGCGACCGCCTCGCGCGCGGCGGCGTCCCACGCGCGCGTCCAGCCTGCGAGCCGATCGCGGTTGCCCGCGTCCGCCGATTCGGCGAGCACGGCGAGCGCCTGCGCCCACGCCCGGTGCCAGGCGCCGTCTTCGCCCAGCGAAAAGAAGATCTCGCCCAGCAAGTAGTCGCCCCGGACGCGCGCCGTCTCGCCGACGTCGCCGAGGAAGAATCGATCGAGCACCGGCTTCACGCCCAGGTTCAACGCCGCGAACGCCTCGCCCCAGTCGTACGTCACCAGCATCGTCTCGATCAGCTTGCGCAGCGGCTGCCACGCCGGATCGCTCTGCCACAGCTGCCGGCCCGTCTCGCCGAAGCCCGGCCGCAAGCGGCGCAGCATCGCCATCCGGTAGGCGAGGCGATGGACGCGCCTCATCTCGTCCGCCGCCTGCAGCGCCGCCACGATCGTGATGCGGCCCGCGGGCGCCATCTGGCCGACGTACGCCGCCACCATCTGCAGCCCGTGATAGGCGTGGCGCAGCGGCGGTAGCAGCCGTTCCAGCGCATCGACCCACGCCGGATCCAGCTTGCCGTCGTAGTCACTCTCTCCGATCGATCGCAGCAACCCGTCGACGTGCGCTTCCTTCGCCTGCTGCAGCGCCACGTACTTGGCGTAGGTCGTCTCGCGCGGGTCGACGAAGCGATCCCAGTCGTCGCATGCCAGCGCCGACTGCGCCTGGTAGCGGCGGTACCAATCGGCGAGCGGCACTTCGACCTCGAAGCCACGCCCGACGTAGTAGTGCAGCTTCGAGGTCGCGACCTCGTAGTCCGTCGGCACGCGCCGCGCGCCCGCGAGGTGCCAGTACGTCTTGCGCGCCTCAGGCATCCCAGCAGGCCTCGTCCTCGGACATCGACAGCCTTCCTTTGAAGGACGACATCACCGCTTCGAGGTCCATCGGCAACCTGAAGGCCCCGCCCCGATGCCGTTCGACGACGGCGCGGGTGACCCGGCACCGGCGCGCGCACAGCACGCGCAGGTAGGACCCGCGATCGACGACCTCGGCACCCGCGTTCTGCTCGCGGATCGCGGCGATCACCGCGTCGGCGATGGGACCCGGTTGCAGCACCGGCCCCACCCAGTCCCGGCGATCGGGCGTGTCACTCGGCGGCTGCGTCACCGTCCACCTCCACCCAGATACCGTCGTCCTCCAGCTTCGCGGGCAGCCGCCGCAACTGGACGCCGCGCGGGTTCAACCCCTTGCCCGTGCGCGCGTCGTATTGCCAAAGGTGCATCGCGCACGTCAGCGTGCCCGACGCCTCCAGCGTGCCGCAGCTGAGCGCGACGCCCCGGTGCGGACAGCTGTCCTCGTACGCGCGCACATCACCGCCGACGTTCAGCAACAGAACGCGCGTCGCATCGACAAGGATGCCCTTCATCTCGCCCGGCCACAGGCTGGCCGCGTCCGCCACGCGCCGGAAGCTCACGCCGTCGGCCCCCGCCGCACGTCGAAACGACCGAGCGGCTGCATGCGGATCTCCGACACCGTGCTCTCCAGATCGATCGGCTTGCCCTCGTAAAGCACGGTGATCGGTCCGTCGATCGCCGCACGCAGCCGCGCCGCCGCCTGCAACTTGCCGGCGAGCACCGCGACGGTGTCGTCCGCGTCGGCCAGCACGACGAGGCCGATCGTGTCGCCTTCGAGAAACCCGTAGAGCGGGATCATGCCGGCCGCCGTTCCAGCCACGGATAATCGCCGCCGAACGCGTCCTTGCCCCAGGTGTCGTAGTCGAGCCCGAAGTAGCGCTGCACCAGCGCGACCAGGTTTGCAGGTGCCTCGCCGGCGAGCACGCGTTTGACCACATCCCTGTGAGCCGCGTAGCGCTCCGGCTCCTGCTCGAATATCCACCGGCACGGGCGCGAGCAGAAGATGTAACGGCGTCCCCCGTGGTCCAGGATGTTGGCGGCGTTGGCGCGCGGCGTGCCGTTCGACAGCACCAGCTGGCAGAGGTCGCAGAAGGAAACGATCGCCGTCCCGTGTACGGCGAAGTCGTTGCCGGGATCGGCGGCGCGCCAGCGCTCTGTGATGCGCTGCCAGATCGGATCGTACTCGGGCCACGACGAAGGGTATTTCTCGCGTAGCCAGGCGCGCTCGCGCGGGCCGGGAACGACGAAATTGAACCACACCGACGCGCGGTAGCTGTATGCGCTCGCGTAGACCATGTGGTGATAGTTGTCGAGGCCCTCGAGGAAGATGTCCCAGTACCACGGGCGCTGCAGGCCGAACTCGTCGAGCGAGCGCAGGAACTGATCCAGCACCCACTCGTGCATGAACTCCTTGAACGAGCTCGTGCGGTGTTCGAGCGGCGTCAGGTAGTCCATCGAGAACCCGGTAACGACCGCGAACAGCAGCCAGCTGCGCCAGAACCACTTGTCCAGCAGGTACTGCGCGTAGCGGCGATCGTGCTTCACGACCGTCGCGAGCACGGGCGCCCCGATCTGCGCGTGGCGCGCCTCGTCGCTCTGGATGCTGCCCACCATCTTCTCGAACATCTTGTCGCCCACGCCATGCGCGAGCGCGGACAGCCCGACGAACTGCACGTTCGTGAAGCCGGTCTCGAACACGAAGTTCGTCGCGATCGCGAATTCGATCGCGTCGGACGCCAGCAACAGCTCGTCGGACAGGTGGCGCGCGGCGATCGCGACCCAGTTGTTCGTGTGAAACAGCTTGTGCGTCCAGTCGAACTGCGGATCCCAGCGGACGAGATCGTGCATCAGGAGAAGAGGGATCTGCGTGTGGCGCATCTCGTCCAGCGCGCCCAGCAGCGCCGCCGATCGCCAGGCGCTGTCGCGGCCGAAGCGTGCCCCGCGCAGGCTGCCGACGACCGCCGCGAATTCGGCCAGCGGCAGCGTCGCCGCGTGCAGCTTCAGCCCCTCCAACCAGCCGCGCGGCAGGCGTTGAAAGTCCTCGACGCGCCCGACGGCGTCGCGGACGGCGGCGACGGACGCCTCCTTGTCGTGTTGCCCGGCGACGTACTCCGGATAACTCGTTCGAAAGGGCTCGTCCCAGCCGGCCCACGCGGCGGCGGGCAGCCAGGGACGGCCGCTCTGCACCTCGGGGAAGGCGTCCTTTTCGGCGACGTAGCTGAGCTCCCAGTCGAGCTTGCGCGCCAGATCGAGCCACTCGTCGCGTTTGAGCACGGACGTCCCTTGTACAACAGGATGCACCAACGGGCGGGGGTCGTTGCAAGCCGAACGTCACGGTCGGGCTGTTTGGCGTATTGTCGCGCTGGGAGAAGCCATGAAACGGGGCGTCGCGATCGTTTGCGTGCTGGGTGCTGGCGTTGCGGGTCTGTTCGGCGGCTGCGGCAGCTCGATGAAGGGCGGGATGGACGCCGCCGCGGGGAACCAGGCCGGCGCCGGTGGTTCGGCAGGCACGGGCGGCGCCGCTGGGAACGCCGGTGAAAACGGCGGCGCGGGACGCGGCGGCGCCAGCGGTGGCGGAACGACGGGAAGCGGAGGAGGCGGCGGCACGATCGCCTGCGGGTGCTCGTCGGGGATGACGTGCTGTGCTGATGGCACGTGCGTTGACTTCGACAACGACGCGCGCAACTGCGGCGGGTGCGGCGTGAAGTGCACTGCCCTTCTCCCCGCCTGCATCCGCGGGATCTGCCGCCGTCAGTCGTCGTGCGAGGCGAACATCTTCTGCATGGCGCAGACCCCCCGTTGCTGCGGCAGCGGCTGCTGCGGCTCGACCCAGCTTTGTTGTTACCTCGGCGCTGCGACGAATCCGACGTGCGTGACGCCGACGGCGGCCAACCCCTCCTGTCCGTCGAACTGATCGAATGCGGGAACCCTCAAAGGGTTCCCGCACCCTCCCGCGATGATGCGCGGCGAGCAAAGCTCGCCGGCTCCTCACGCGATGCCGATTTCCAGCCTATAATGCCGGCTCCGCATGCCGACCCGCCCGCTCGATCCGGCCCTGGATGCGACCGTCGCGCCTCAGCCGGTCGACGGTCGCGCGGGGACGATGGCGCAGGGAAGCCAGCCGGCGGCCGGGGGCGGCGCGCCGTCGGGACTTCGCCCCGGCATCATCGTCGCCGAGACCTACGAGATCACGCGCCTGCTGGGACAGGGCGGGATGGGCGCAG
>DATMZL010000630.1:0-5491 GCA_035607075.1 Polyangia bacterium | reverse complement strand
GCTCCGTTGATGCCCTTGAGCTTGGCGAAGCCGGCGATTGCGCCCACCAGGCCGACGCCGAAGTTGAAGTTGAAGCCGGCGGGACTCGTGAACGAACCATAGGCGAGCACGCCGATGCCGAAGACGTTGGCGCTGATACATTGGGCCCAGGGGGTGACTTCCTCAGGACTCCCGATCGTACACACGACCGATAGGTAGATGAGCGCGGCGTTGATCATCTGAACCAGATCGGAATCGGGTTTGCAGCCCGGGTCGGATCCGCCGCCGCGTCCGTCGAGCGACACGGCCGTCGCCGAGCCGGTCGCCGGGTCCACGACCCAGAGCGCGGGCGTCGCGCCGTCCGCGGGGACCAGGCAGATCCAGGACGAGTACTGGTCGAGCACGGCGCGGAAGCGCGCGCGGATGTCGTCGGTCCAGCTCGCCGGCGCCCCCGCGCCGGGCGCCAGCACGGCCCACGTGGTCCCCTGCAGATCGGCGAAAGCGCTCTGCTCGCAGAACTGCGCCTCGCGCGCGCTGATGTACAGCGAGCGCGCGAGCGCGCGGTTGAACCGCGTCGCCGCGTCGCCGGTCGACGTCCAGACGTTGAACTCGGGCACCACGTCGACCAGTTGCACGAGCTCCTTGCCGTCGAACCGCGAGCCGAGCACGGCGACGCGCAGGCCGGTTGCCAGGGGCGGATCGCTGGCGGCCGCGGGCGCTTCGAAGAGCAAGGGCGCGACGATCGGAAACGCCTTCATCTTCGGCAGCGCCGCGACGAACGCGTCCGCACCCTTGTTGGCCTGAGGGACGAACTCCGCTTGCGTGATCAGCGCCGAGAGCGCGTCGTCGTAGAGGTGCGCCATGGTCGGCCGGGTCGGCTCGAACATGACCGTGTGCATGCACGCGAGGGCCGTCGTCGTTTCGTCGACCGCGTTCGCGGCGAGGGGCAGGATGACGGCGCCACGCGAAGAGACGTCGGCGCCCGCGATCTTGCGGACGCTCTGGACGCTGCCGACCGTCACCGTCACGTAGAGCCCGGCGATCCCGGACGGCATCGTGCGATCGGCGGCCGCGGGGACCGTGTAGGTCAGCGCTGCGGCGATCTCCGGGCGCGTGGCGAGCTTCACGGCCACGTGGCGTGTGGCGGGCCCCGTCTCCGTCGTGCGGTAGCGGACGCGGTAATTCGTCACCGCCGCGGACCCCGCGTGCGTCTTCAAGAACGCCGTGAGGTCGGCGGCGAACGTCGCGCTCGTCGGGTCGAGCCGGGCCCCGCCCGAGCTGTCGACGATGAACTGTGTCGCGGCGTCGTCGACCGTTCCCAGCGGTACGACGCCGATGGGGATCGCGTCGGCGCCTACGTTTCGCTTCCACTCGTCGATGCGGGTCGGATCCTCGAGCGACGAGGCGTCGTCGGAGAGCATGAGCGCGACGCTCGCGCCCGACGCCGGCAGCATCTGACCCAGCGAATACCAGACGTCGGAGGTGGCAGCGCCGATGCTCGCGAGATCGCTCGCCAGCGTCGTGGCATCGGGCGTGCGCCAGCCTGCGGTCGTCGGCGTCGCGCCGATTCCGACCACCTGTACTTCGAACGGCTTGTCGGCGGCGGCGCCGGCGATGGCGTTCGCGACCTTGGCCTCGAACGCGGCGCGATCGGCCGGCGTGGGCCACGAATTGGCGATGCTGCCGCTCGTGTCATAGATGACGAGCACGCGGATCGCCGCGGGCGCGCCGTTCAGCACGACCGAGATCGCCTGCGACTGACCTTCCTCGGTCACCGCGAAGTCGCTGGCGCCGAGCCCGTTCACCGGCAGGTTGGAGGCGTCGCGCAGGCTGAGATCGAGCTCGATCACCGGGAACGCGCTGGCGCTGACGCTGCCGTCTAGCGCGCTCGCCCGCGCGACGGCGTCGGCGTGCGCCGAGGCGTCGAGCGCCGTCAGCGGACCGAAGGGCCCGGTGACCGTGGGCGAGGGGCCGTCCGAAACGTCGAGTACGGCCCCGGACATGAGGAGCGGTTTGCCGCTGACGGCCCCGACGGCGTCCGCCGGCAGATCGTCGGGCGACATCAGGCGCAGCGTGGGAATCCGCGTCGGCGACGCCGAGAAGTCCTGCCCGAGCAGGGTCTTGGGATCGCCGGGCGGCGGGCAGCCGAGCAGCAGCTGGCGGCCGACGAGATCCTTCGCAGCGTAGGAGGCCTCGACCACGGTGGTCAGCGCCGTGGGATCGGTCGCGGCGCCGATGGGCGCCTTCAGCGCGACCGCCACGCTGACCGTCACCTTCGGGCTCACCGCATCGTCGAGCGCGGCGCCCACACCCGGCGGGCGCTCGGTGACCACGTCGCTGTCGCCGAGCGCGACGGCCCAGGCGGTCATGCCGCCGGCGACGTACTCGACGATCGGGATGGTGTCGGGCAGCGGCGCGACGTCGCGGGTCGCGGCCGCGGAGCCGCTGGGCAGAGCGCTCGTGATCTGCTGGGCGAGCGCCGCGACCGCGCTGTCGGTGGCGGGATCATCCGACGAGGTCGTCGGTATGATGTGCTGCCGCGTGTAGATGGCGCGGAGCGCGGCGGAGTCGGGGCTGAACGCCGCGGGCTTCGCGGCGTACAGCGTCGCCTCGTCGAGCGAAGCCGGGCGCGTCATCGCCACGACCTTCGTCTGAAATCCCGCGTCGCCAAGCAGCTTGGCCAGGAGGTCGGCGCGATCGCGCAGCACGCCGGCGCCGCCGCGGAGCGTTCCGCGGGATCCCCAGAGTGAATAGATCTCGGGGACCGCGCGCGGATCGGGCGGCGGCAACACCGCGATCGCGTCGCGGACGAAGCGCGTGATCTTCTGGGCGTCCTTCGTGCTCACGGCGGCCGCCGCGCGCGACGTCAGGTGATCCGGACTCTGCCGGACCGCCGCCAGCATCTGCTCCAGGTCGTTCTTGCTCGCGTTCACGCCGCCCGACGAACCGTTTGACCCGCACGCGGCGAGTGACCCGAGCGGTAACGTCGCGAGAAAGCCGAGCGCCTGGCGGCGCGTCAGCTCAAAGGGTGAAGGATCGGCGGGCGGCTGGGGGACGCGGACGACCTTGCGCACGACCGCATTATCTACCTTCCGCCCGCAAAAAACGTCCCGCGCGCGACTCAGAGCGGCGGCCGCGAACCAGCGCTAAAGCCCGCGGATATTTGCGCAGGTCGCGTAGAAGTACGCCCAGCCCTCGCCGCTACAGCCGACCATCCAAGTATTGGGCCCGATTGGTGCTGACATGTACATGCCGCTCTGGCAGTACCCGCCGCCCGAGAGCATCGTGTAGCCGGACTCGCACATAGAGCAGGAAGCGGAGCCCCAGGCGCCAAGGTACGTGCCGCACACGCTGCCTGTGAAGTACGTGTAGAGGCCGATTCCGTTTCTGAAATTGGCGGTGTCGTAGTGGTCCTCGTATCCGCGATGGTACTCGTAGTTTCCGCGGTGGTACTCGTACCCGTAGTGGTCTTCATTTCCGCGGTGGTTCTCGTATCCGGTGTGGTCCTCCCACCCTCTGTGGGACTCGTAAGAGAGGAAGTACTCGCTCCCCCAGTGATCTTCTTCCCCGGTATGGGTCTCGAACCCGGCGTGGTATTCGCTTCCTGAGAAGTTCGCGCCGTAGAGGTTCGAGAAGCCGTTCGGATCCATGTAGTAGGCGGGGTTGTCGCTGTCGGTGAAGACGCTGGCGGACGGCGGGCCGGCCGGTCCGGTCTCGCCTTGCGGTCCTTGAGGTCCCACCGGTCCTTGAGGACCCACCAAACCAGTCGGGCTGCCCACCCAGTGGCCGGTGTTGTCGATCACCGTGGTGCCGCCGATCGAGACGCTCTTCGGATGGATGTCACCGTTCACGTCGCCGGCCATGATCGCGTAAGGCACGCTGTCGATCGGTGAGCGCGGCGTCATCTCGGGATCGCTGCCCACCTTGATGCCGAGATACCGCACCGATCCGTCGAAGACGACGCCGTCGAGCGGCGTCGTGGTCCCCAGCTCGGTCGAGAAGTAGCCGTCGCGGAAGGTGACGTCGTGACTCTCGGTCCAGATCGGCGTCGGAGCGTCCGCGCGGGAGTAGATGCTGTAGACGAGCGTCAACGTCGCATCGATCGGTTTGCCTTTGTTGTCGTAGAGACTGCCCTGATGCATCACGGTCGTGGGAACGGCGGCGGACGCCGACGACGAGATCGCCGTCAGCATTGCAAAGCTGCCCGCGGCAATGCTGCACGCGGCAATCCAGCCGCGGATTCCTCGAGCCATCATTTCAGTCTCCTTGTCGCTCCGACCAGTCCGCCTTGCATCTGGTAGCTGGACGATGTGGACGAATCCTGGTTCTGCGCCGGCTCACCCAGCGAGAAGTTCATCTGGTAGTGAGCGCTCTGGGCGATCCCGCCCGCGCTCACGACCTGGGTTGCGCTCGGGACGTGGAGCGGCGGGGCCACGGCCACGAGCGCTTTCTGCTCCGTCGTTGTTTCGCCGGCCGTCGTCGACGTCGACGTCGGTGCCGCGGCGTCTTCCGGCTGCTCGCAGCCGCCGCTTCCCGATCCAACACACGCGGTCACCGCAGCCGCCAGCAGCCAGCGCAGAAACCCGCGGAAAATCGTCCGATCTCGTGCCGGCGTCCCCACACGCGGAACGTAACGGCGGCGTTGACTTATAGTCAATCGCAAAAGTGAACGTTTTCGTTTACGTCGCGTAGACGTAAACGACAGCGGTGCGCGGGCGCTGTTCGCGAGCGACTACTGTTCGCACTCCGCGGGCTTGCACGCCAACGGCTTCAGTTTTTTCGCCTTCAACTCCTGCTGAGCCTCGCGGATGTCGTTCTCCGCGTCTCTCAGAATTTCCTTCTGGTCCTGTAACAGTCGGAGGTTCACGACGCCGGCGCGCTTCGAGAGCTTCTTTTCAGCCGCGATCGCCGCCAGCGCGCACTTCTTCCGCCAGGTGGCGTCGCAAAGGCTCTCGGACAGCGCCTCACGCTGGAACACCGGATCGTTCGCCTTTCGTTCGCGTTCGCGGTCCTCTGCCGCGTCGCGCTTTTCGGCCTCTACGCGCGCGTCCTCCTCAGCCTGCCGCTGGCGTCGTTCGTTCTCGATCTGCTTGCGTGCGTTCGCCAGGCACGACGCCAGCATCTGGCGGTCGTGATCAGCGATCGCCTCGCGCCCCGGCCGACCCGCGTTGGACTTCAGGACGTTTTCCAGGATGTGGCATTTGGCGTGCGCAGCGGCCTCGACATCGTCCGCAACGCCCGCGTCCGCCGTCATCAGCGCTGCGACGAGGAACACGATAGTCATCGGTACTCATCGTACCGTGTTTCGCGGCTGAGTTGGGCGGCCGACGCAGCGATCTACTGCAGCACCGTGTCCATGTTCCAGTCGATCCACATGGGCTTCCAATCGGCGACCGGTTCCTGAACGCCGTTGTCCATGATGCTCATGACGTCCGTCTTCGCGGTGTTGTCGCCGTTCATGACGCGCTTGAAGAATTCGTTTGCGAGGGACGTTGCCACGGACGGCATGCTG
>DATMZL010000659.1:0-3977 GCA_035607075.1 Polyangia bacterium | reverse complement strand
GTGCGCCCGCGCGCCATGTGCAGGCGCGCGAGATTCGCCGGCGTCGCGAGCGCCGGATCCGCGGCGACGAGCGCCCCGGCCTCTTCGGCGCGGGCACGCGAGCCCGGCCAGTCCATGGTGAAATCGAGCAGCAATGCCTCGTCTAGCAGGATGGCGACCTGGGCGGCGCCAGTTCCGGCAGCCTGCGCCAGCCCGCGCGCGGCCACCACGCTCTTGTGCGAATCGTCGTGCCGCCCGAGGCGGAAACGCATGAGGCCCAGCCCCTGATGGCACGCGATCTTGCCGGCGACGTCACTGTCGGCGACGTTCTCGAGCGCGTTGCGATAGAGGAGCTCCGCCTCCAGATACGCGTGGCGCGCGCTCGTGCGCTGCGCGAGCTCGAGATAGAGGCGCGCCGCCTCGGCGCGCAGCCCGCTGCGTGCGGCGTGGAACGCCATCTGTGGGACGCGCGCGCCGTCGGTCTGAGTCTCTTGCCGCCGGTAGTGTTCGTACGCGGCGCGATGGATCGACTCGCGAGTCGTGCCGGGGACGGACTGATAAAGCGTGTCGCGCAGCAGCGCGTGCCGGAACGCCACCCGGTCGCCGCGGTGGCGCGCCAGGATCCCGCTCTCCGTCAGTCGTCGCAGGCCGACCCCGGCGTCGAGGGGCGTTTCGGGCGGGATCCCCGCGCTTTCCAGGGCGCGCAGCACGCCGTCCACCTCGTCGGCGCTGAACTCCGGGCCGAGCACCGAGGCGAGGCGCGCGTGCGCGAGCAGATTGGCCGGCAGCGATTCGGTCTCCCGACTCGCCAGCCACTGCACCAGCGGCAGATCGGGCAGCCGATCCAGCTCGTCGGTGGCGAGGAGCCACGTCCCCTGGTCCGACTTGCGAACGACGCCGTCGCGCTTGAGCCCGCGGCACAGCTCGGAGAGCAGCAGCGGTACGCCCGTCGTGCGATCCGCCAGGCGCGCGAGCGCGCTCGCCGGAATGTTCTCGGCCGGCGCGAGCAGCCGCCGCGCCATCTCCGCCGCGGACTGCGAATCGAGGACAGGCAGCGTCAGCGACTGCTGCGCGGCCGCGCGCCCGGCCCACCCGGTGCGCGCCTGGCCGAACGACGGGCGCGCCACCACGAGCACCCAGATCGCCGCACCCGCTTCCTTCAGCGCGGCGAACTCGATCGCGTCGAGCGCGGTCTCGTCGACGAAGTGAGCGTCGTCGACGACCAGCGCGAGCGGCCGGCGCTCGGCCATCCGGCGCAAGCTCTCGCCGACCGCGCGCGCGCCGGCTGAACGGATCGCGCCGGGCGCCGCCGCAGTCGCCTTCAACTCCGGGTGGTCGGGCGGCGCCCAGCCCATCGCGACCGCGACGCCGGCCCAGACTTCCTTCGCCGACGCCGCGCCGAGCCTGTCGGCCAGCAGCGCGCGGCCCAGATCGGGTGGCGGCGCGTCAGGCAGCGCCAGGACCCGCTGCAAGAGCTCACGCGTCGTCTGGTCGCCGACGCCGCCCAGCACTTCCTTCGCGCGCACGAACAGCGTCTGCAGGGTGGGCGACGCTTCGAGGTGCTGCACCAACATCTGCGCGAGGTGCGACTTGCCGTATCCCGGCTCGCCCAGCAACGTCGCGATCGTGGGCTGGCGCTTCGCGCACGCCGCCCGCGCACCGTCGAGCAGCGCCCGGAGCAGCTCGTCGCGTCCCACGAGCGGGGCCACGCCCATGCGGGTTGTGGTTTTTTCGGCGGCCTCCGCAACGCGCGCCAGCGCGAAGACGTCGGCGCGCCCCGGCACCGTCTGCGTGGACGCGTCGGGCAGTACCTCGACGGCGGCGGCGGTCAGCAAGACGCCGGCGGGATCGGCTTCAGCCGGGTAGCGATCGTTCATCGCGAAGAGCGGGCTGTGGTAACGACGGCTGCCGTCCGGCCGCGCCTGGACGGAGACCGAAGCCAGGTGGACCAACGCGCGCGCGGCGAGGCCGCGTCCGATGATCATTTGCCCGGCGGCGGCCGCCGCGCGCGTCGGGTTGTCGCCGACCTCGTGACCGAACGCGAGCACGATCCGAGCGCCCGCGCCGTGAGCGAGCTGTGCGCCCACGGCTTCCGCCGCCTCGCGAATCGCCGGAAGACTGTGTTTGGTCTCGAAGAAAAGTAAGGCGACGGTGCGCCGCTCGCGCGCCGCTGCCGTCTTGGTGGCCGTCACCGTGCTCGTCCCGGCGCGCCCGTCGGCGGGCGCCGTGCCGGTTGCCGGGGTGGACGCGCGTCGCTCGCGCTCGGCGATGAACCCGGCTGCAAGCGCCCGCCGCAGCTCGCTCACGTCGGCGAACCGCCGCGCCCGATCTTTGGCCAGACAGCGGACGATCGCGTCCTCGAGCGCCGGCGCCAGCTGCCGCTTGAGCGCCAGCGCCGGTGGACGGCGGCTCCGGTGGCTCTGCAGCACTTCGGCGGCGTTGCCCCAGAAGGGCGGCGCGCCCCCCAGCATCTCGTAGAAGATCGTCCCCAGCGCATAGATGTCGCTGCGCGCGTCGACGTCGGTGCTGCCCTCGCACTGCTCGGGCGACATGTACTCGGGCGTCCCGGCAGGCGCCTCCTCCCGCGTCGCCTCGATCGGCCTCGCTTGTTCCCCGACCGTCCGGACCAACCCGAAGTCGAACAGCTTGGCGCCGAACGTCTCGGAGACGAAGAGGTTCTCCGGCTTGAGATCGCAATGCACGAGATCGCGCGCGTGCGCGGCCTCGACCACCGTCAGCAGCGCGAGCGCGTGCCGCTCGATCTCGTCGGTGTCCATCAGCCCCGGCAACTCGGCCAGGCGCTCGGCCAGCGACGGCGCGCGCACGAACTCCATGGCCAGATAGGCGCCGCCATCGTCGAGACGTCCGCACGCGTACACGGCGGGCACGTGCGGCGGACCGACGGCGTGGAGAGCTTCGGCCTCGCGCAATAGCGCCTCGCTCGCCGAGGGGATGTCGGCGCGCGCCACCTTGATCGCGACGAGGTCGGTGTCGCGGATCGCGTGGGGAGGCGGCGAGCTTTGCTCGCCGCGTACCAGCGCGGGGGGTTCGGGACCCTTCGAGGGTCCCGACTTGAACCGATCGGCAAGGAACACCGCGCCGAATCCCCCCTGTCCCACCATCTGGCGGACACGAAAGCCGGGGAGCGCCGGCGTGGGAATCGCATGCGCCGCGGTGGCATCGGGCGGTGGAGCGGGCGCGGGCGGTGCCGGGCCGTGCACGGGGCACACGGGTGAGGCGGCGACCACTCGCCGGCCGCACGTCGAACAGCGGATCATCTTCCCTTCGGTTCCATCGACGCTGTTGCCGTGAGCTTGACGGCAGGGGCCTGGACTCGCCGGCGGCAAGCAACACCTGTTGCCTCGCTATCAACAAAGACGCGGACGGCCGGTCTGTAAGTGCTTTCAGCGTACTGGCTTGTGTTGGCTCAATTACTGCTTTTGACTCCCAAGACGGAGGCTATCGATCGTGTACGCGCTGCGACAAAAGGGAACGATGACCGGGTTGAGCCTGGGGCTTTCGCTGGCCGCCGTGGTCGCCGGCGGGTGCGCCGACCAGACCGACGACGTTTCCGGCACCCACGAATCTGCGGTCGCGAGTGACAACGGGCTCACCGCGCTCAACGGTCTGACGGCGCTCAATGGTCTGACCGCGCTCAACGGGCTCACCGCGCTCAACGGTCTGACCGCGCTCAACGGACTCAGCGATTCCGTCGGCCTCATCACGAGCTCCGCGGGCCGCGACACCATCAAGTACATCGTCAAATGCGCGCTGCCCGCCGGGCACACGATCAGCAAGACGTACAACGGCGTGACCTACCCGTTCACTGGACAGCTCGGCGTCGGTGCCGCCTGGGAGTGGGGGGCCTGCGACATCAACTGCCAGCAGCTGGTGTCAGCCTGCGTGATGGCGCACCTGAACACGACGGGCCGGCACATCCCGATCTACCTCGACAGCGTCAATGTCCTGGGCCTGGGCCGCAGCAACGCGTACCCGAT
>DATMZL010000490.1:0-2516 GCA_035607075.1 Polyangia bacterium | reverse complement strand
ACACGCGCTTCCAGGAGCCGACCGGATTGTCGGTGAACAACGTGTCGACGCCGCGCGAGGTGATCGTGCTGCTGAAGCAGGTGATCGCGCATCCGGTGCTCGGGCCGATCACTCACCGGTCCGAATACGACGCGCACCCGGTCGGCAAGCCGCCGATCAAGTACGTCAACACCGACCGGCGGGCGTCGCGCAGCAACGTGCAACTGGTGGGCGGGAAGACCGGCTACAACGACGTTGCGCGCTACTGCCTGGTCGTGGCCACGAAGGTGGACGGACGGACAATGTACATGTCGTTCCTGGGCGACGAGGGCGAGCTCACCCGCTTCGGCGATGTCGCGCGCGTCGCCGACTGGGTCGTCGCGCACAAGCCGAAGACCGCGGTCGCGGCCGCGACGCCTCCGGCCGCAGCCCCCGCGGAGCCACCCGCTCCCACCGTTCAGGTGCCGTTCGCCCCGATCGTCGAGGCGCCGCCGGCGCCGCCCGCGGCGGCGGCGCCGGTCTCGACCGCGACGCCCTGATATTGAGCTAGGATTTGCGCGTGCTGCCCATCGGCGACGCGAAGTTGACCATGCTCAACGGCGGAAATTTCCGTCTGGACGGCGGCGCCATGCACGGGGTGGTGCCGAAGACGCTGTGGTCGAAGCTGGTGTCGTGCGACGCGCTCAACCGCTGCGAGTACGCGACGCGCTGCCTGCTTATCGAGGCGGCGGGCAAACGCGTGCTGGTCGAGACCGGCAACGGCGACAAGTTCTCGCCCAAGCTGAAGGAGATCTACGGCATCAACCACGATCGCTCGATCGAGCACGCGCTGCGCGAGGTCGGGCTTCGCCCCGACGACATCGACTTCGTCGTGATGACGCACATGCATTTCGACCACAGCGGCGGCGCCACGCGCTTCTCGACGGGCGGCAACGGCCTGGCGCCGGTGTTCACGCGGGCGCGCCACGTCGTACAGCGCAAGGAATGGAAGGATGCGGTCAAGCCGCACGAGCGGAACCGCGCCAGCTACTTGCAAGAAAACGTGGCGCCGCTGGCGGAGGGCGGGGGCGAGCGGCTGTGGCTCGTCGACGGCGAGACGGAGATCGTCCCCGGCGTGCGCGTGATCCCGACGCCCGGCCACACCGCCGGCCACCAGTCGGTGCTGATCGGCGCCTGGGATCCGGGCGCGCCGAAGGCGCTGTTCCTGGGCGACGTCACGCCGACGGCGGTTCACGTCAAGCTGCCCTGGGTGATGGGCTACGACATGGATCCAGCCGGCACCGTCGAGACGAAGCGCGCGCTGTTCACGCGCGCCGTCCAGGAGGACTGGCTCTTGCTCTGGGGCCACGACAAGGACAACGCCGGCGGCCGCCTCGGCGTCGACAAGGACGGCAACTTCGTCATCCGCGAGCTGGTCACGATGTAGCCATGCTTGTCGCGCGTGCAGCGTTTCGACGGCTTTGTCGGGCGCGCGACATGTTGAGCGCGATCGCCGACGACGGACGCGGGCCGCCGATCCGCGCGGTGGCGCGCGACGCGCGGATCTCGCCGTTCCATTTCATCCGCCAGTTCGAGGCGCTGTTCGGCAGCACGCCGCACCAGTTCCGGATCCGTTCGCGCCTGGACGCGGCGAAGGCGCTGCTGGCGGCGGGCCGGATGTCGGTGACCGAGGTGTGCATGCGGATCGGCTTCTCCAGCCTGGGGACATTCAGCGATCTGTTTTCGCGGCGGGTGGGCGAGGCGCCCAGTCGATATCAGCGGCGCCTGCAGGCGACGCCGGACCGCTTTCCGGGATGTCTCGGCCTGATGGGCGAGCTGCCCCTCGATGCTTTCAACGACCGCAATTTTCGAGAAGCCGGCGCGCGCTGATTCATCCAGACTGACGCGCCATGAAGATCAAGCTGACGAGCATCATGGTGGAGGATCAGGCGCGCGCGCTCGCGTTCTACACGGAGGTGTTGGGCTTCAAGAAGAAGCGCGAGTTTCCCGTCGGCGAATACAAGTGGATCACGGTGGTGTCAGCGGACGGTCCGGACGACGTCGAGCTGTCGCTGGAGCCGAACGCCAACCCCGCCGGCAAGACGTTCCAGCGGGCGATGTTCGACCAGGGCATCCCGCTCGCCGCGTTCGAGGTCGCCGACATCGCCGCCGAGTTCGCGCGCCTGAAGGCAAAGGGCGTCGCGTTCACGCGCGAACCGACGCGCATGGGTCCGGTCACGATCGCGGTGCTCTCCGATACCTGCGGTAACTTGATCCAGCTGTACCAGCCGGGCTAGCGCCGACCGCAGCTACTCGGTCGGCTTCTCGCCTGACGGGACGGCGGCGGCGAAGCGCTCGGCGAAGTGCTCGGCGGAGCGGGCCTTCGACACGTCCAGCTCGAAGTCGGGTGGGGCGGGGACGGGCGCGAGCTTGGCGAGCAGTTCGTCGATCTCGCGCTTGGCCAGGCCGTGCGCTTCCAGCGCGGCGCGATCCAGACGCGCACCCTTACCCTACAATCCGATGCCACCACCGATCTTATCGCCTTCGCCGTCGACGCT
>DATMZL010000685.1:0-3645 GCA_035607075.1 Polyangia bacterium | reverse complement strand
TAACGGATCGTCGCGGCCGGTTCGAATGACGGCGCCTCGTTGCGGTCGGGCCCCCCGAGGGCGAGGTCGACGATCGGGTTGATCGACGCGTAGATCGCGCCGCCCGGCGACGACCAGGTTGCGATCGGGCGGAGCTCGGTGCCCCACACGTTTCGATCGAACTCTTCGGGGATGCGCGCGATCTCCACGTTCACGCCAAAGTGAAACGGGCTGCCGGCGCGGACCGGGACGATCACCTTCGTGCGCAACTTGTCGCCGGCGTGTTTGAACGATCCGTCCGACAGCACGGCGGTCTGGAAGTAGGCGCCCACTTCCCAGACGGGCGTGAGCACGTACGCGACCTCCAGCGTGAAGTGCGACTGGTGGTGTGACGGCAGCTCGGGAGGCTCGGCGGTGCGCAGGCCCGAGACGACCGTGTTCGCGTGCAGCTCGGCGCCCAGCGTGCCGGGGTCGGCGAGGGTGCCGTCGTACACCTGGATCTCGAACGGGTCGACGGCGCGCGCGGCGGACGGGGCGATCACAATCGCCGCCGCGATCAGGACGCGCGCGATTGCCATGCCCGATGCTACGACAGGGCGGCGTTATTTGCGGCTTCGCTGCTGGAACGTCCGGAATGTCTGATAGAAAGCGTCGAGCATCCCGGATCCTGCGTCGAGGCGGGCGCCGTCCTCGCGGTGCTCGAGGCAGATGCCCGTGATGAGGGCCGTGAAGCCGGTGGTCTCGTCGCGTTCGAACTTCGCGTCGCGCAGGTCGACGTCGTGCACCATGTCGGCGATCCGGCGCAGGGCCGGGTCGGCCGAACCCCAGCGCGCGAGCAAGACCTCGAACGTGCACAGGTCGCCCTCGTGCGTGAACTCGGCGTCGAACATGTCGAAGCGCAGCTCGCCCGGCGCCGGGACGTACCCCTTCGCCTCGACGTACTTGAACGTCGCCTCCTTATCGATGAAGCGCCGGATCAACCACGCGCTCGCGATCCGATCGACGTGGATCCCCTTTCGCGTCACCCAGGTCCGGCGGCGCACGCCGCGCAAGGACGGGAGATCGGACGCCGCGCGCGGTCCGGTGGCGGCCACCGGCGGGCGGAGCTTGTCCTCCGCCGCGCGCACCAGCGACTCGACTTCGAGCCGGCCCGGCGCGCCGAAATAGTCAATAATGGCGATCTCGTCCAGGCGGCCGCGAATCCGCGCCAGCGCGGTCTCGGCGCGCGCACGGCGATTCGGCGCCAGCCGCGCGGTGACCCGGCGCGCGAGCTTCGCGAGCGCGGCGTAGTCGGTCTGTCGGGCGGCCCGGAATTGCTGCTCGATGGCGTCGTCGGTCAACCCGCCGATGAACCTCGATTCGCACAGCGACGCCTCGCCGCCGTCATCCGTGATCTCGCGGGCGATCCACTCCAGATCCTCGCGCGCGCCGTCGGACCGCGGGAGCGCGTAGACCGAGTTTTTGACCGCGACCGCGCCCAGCTTCTGCAGCCGCCGGCCGATCTTCACGCGCAGGTAGTGGGGCCGCGGCGCGATGGTGTGGATTAGCAGGATCCAGCGCGCTGGCTCGCTCGCGCCCACACCGGCCGCCCCGGCGTCCGCCGGGCGGGGGCGGGACGAAGCTCTGGTTTGACTCACCTTGATCATATCAATGATTCACTTGAATCATGATATATCACGGAGCCCGTCTGCCGGAGGTCCCGCATGACCACGCCCGTCGAACCAGCGTCAGAAATGGAGGATGGGGTCAGCCCGGCGCCCTGGTGGCCGTTCCTGCTCTACTTCCTGCGCCTGGGCACCTTCGGTTTCGGCGGGCCGATCGCGCTCGCCGGCTACATGCAGCGCGATCTGGTCGAGCGACGGCGGTGGATCTCGAAGCGCGACTATCTGCAGGGCCTGGCGCTGGCGCAGCTCGCGCCCGGTCCGCTCGCGGCGCAGCTCGCGATCTACCTCGGGTGGGTGCGGGCGAAGGTCGGCGGCGCCACGCTGGTCGCGGCGGCGTTCATCCTGCCCTCGTTCGTGATGGTGCTGGCGATCTCCGCGCTGTACGTGCGGTACGGTGGCTTGCCGTGGATGCAGAGCGTGTTCTACGGCGTCGGCGCCGCGGTCATCGCCATCATCGCGCGCAGCGCGGTCAAGCTGGTGAAGCTGACGTTGGCGCGCGATCGTCTGCTGTGGGCGCTGTTCGCGGTCAGCGCGGTGGCGACGGCCTGGACGGAATCGGAGATCATCTGGTTGTTCGTCGCCAGCGGCGTCGTGGCGCTGGTCGTCCGCTTCCCGCCGCGCTGGGGCGCCCCGGCGACGAGCGCGTTGTTGCCGGTGACGGGCCTCCCGCTCGCGCTCGCCGCCGCGGCGGCGCCGGCCGTGTCGACAATGACGACTGTTTCATCTTGGCCGATGCTCGGGCGCATCGCGCTCTACTTCGCCGAGGCGGGATCGTTCGTGTTCGGCAGCGGCCTGGCGATCGTCCCATTCATGCACGGCGGCGTCGTCAACCAGTTCCACTGGCTCAGCGAGCGGCAGTTCCTGGACGCGGTCGCGGTCGCGATGATCACGCCCGGCCCCGTCGTCATCACGGTCGCGTTCATCGGCTACCTGGTCGCGGGCCCGATGGGCGCATCGTCGGCGTCGCTGGGCGTGTTCCTGCCCTGCTACCTGTTCGTGATCATTCCGGCGCCGTACTTCCGGCGCTTCGCCGACAACCCGCGCGTGAAGGCGTTCGTCGACGGCGTCACCGCCGCAGCCACCGGCGCGATCGCGGGCGCCGCCTTCGTCCTCGGCCGCCGCGCGCTGATCGATCTGCCGACGATCGCGATCGCCGTCGCCACCTGGCTGGTGTTCGCCCGCTTCAAGAAGGTGCCCGAGCCGCTCGTGATCGTCGCCGCCGGTATCGCGGGCCTGATCCTGCGGCGGTCGTGAGGACTACTTGACCTCGACGACCTCGTACATCTGCTTGCCGTCCTTCTCGATCGGCTGGTAGTAGGTCTCGCCGATCTTGACGAACTTGCGCTCGCCGACGGTGACCTCCTCGCCGCCTTCAGGAAGGTTCTCGACGATCGTACCCGCGACAGGCGCCGCGACCGTGTAGCCGCTCGCCGTCTTGTTGTAGTACGTGCCGCCGTAATAGTACGTGTTCGTCGATGGGTTCACGACGACGGCGCCCGAGGGCAGGGTCGTGATGGTTGCGCCCACGGGCGCCGTGACAACCGTGTAGCCTCCGCTGGCGGGCACGTACCACGCGCCAGCGTTGTAGTAGTAGTTCGTGTTGGCCCAGCTGACCGCGACGGCGGTCGCCGCCATCGTCGCCACGAACGCGCCGAACGGGTAGAAGCCGACGCCGAACGCGAACGGTGCGTACCGGTGATAGGCGTACGGGCGGGCCGCGTAGTAGGCGCGGCCGCCATAACGGTACGGCGCGCGCGTGTACGCGACCGGCGACGGGCGCACCACCGTGTTGCGCTGAATGTTCACGTCGTTGTTGTGGTTGATGTTCACGTTGTTGTGGTTGACGTTGGCGTTGGTGGTGTGGGTTGAGGTGGCGTTCGCGTTGCGGTTGGCGTTGACGTTGTCCGTGCGTTTGTTGTGTGTCGCGGGTGCCGTTCGTTGAGCCGCGCCCACTGCCAACTAACTGGACCATAATACCGGAACTACCTACAACACACTAAAA
>DATMZL010001672.1:0-4528 GCA_035607075.1 Polyangia bacterium | reverse complement strand
CGTGCACCTTCATGCACCTCAAGGCCGGCAGCCCGCTGATCGACAAAGGGACCAACGTCCAGTTGCCTTACGTCGGCAGCGCGCCCGATCTCGGCGCGTACGAGTTCGGTGCGACGACCAGCGGGACCGGGGGCACCACCGGCGCCGGCGGCACCACCGGCGCGGCGGGTACGACGGGCGCCGCTGGGCGCGGCGGCACGACAGGCTCCGCGGGAACGACGGGTGCTGCCGGCACGACGGGTGCGGCCGGACGCGGCGGCACCACCGGCGCAGCCGGCAATGTCGGATCGACAGGACGCGGCGGCACGACCGGCGCGGGCGGTATGACGACGGGCAACGCGGGTACCACGGGCGCCGCCGGAGCAGGCGCCGGCAGCGCCGGCACGACGGGTGCCGCCGGCTCGGGTGTGAGCACCGGAACCGCGGGCGACACAGGAGCCACTGGCAGCGCGGGAGCGGGCGTCACGACGGGAACCGCTGGCACGGGCGTCAGCGGTGTCGCGGGCACGAGCGGCGGCGGCGGAAATCCCGTGACCACCGGGACGGCCGGCAACGGCGCGACGGGCGCCGCGGGCGCGGGCACCGGCGAGGCCGGCGAAGGCGGCTGCGCCTGCGACGCGAGCGGTGGTTCGAACGGCTCGCTCGCGGGGGTGGTCGTCTTCGCGGCGCTGCTGATGCTGTCGTTCAGGCCACGCGCCAGAGCGACAGCGAGAAGTCGCGGGCGCGGTCGGTCCAGAAGCGGGACCGCCTGAACCCGGCCGCGCGCAGGGATTTCTCCAGCGCGGCGCGCGTGAACTTCACGCTGATCTCGGTGCGCATCTCCTCGCCGGCCGCGAAGTGCACGGTCAGGCCGAGCGCGCGGACCTTGACGTCGTGCGCGGCGCGCGCGCGCAGGCGGATGTCGACCAGCTCGCGTTCCCGATCGTAGGCAGCGACGTGATCGAACAGGTCTTCGTCAAAGGAAGCGCGTAGATCGCGGTTCAGCACGCGCAGCACGTTCTTGTTGAACTGGACGGTGACGCCGGCGGCGTCGTTGTACGCGGCGTCGAGCCGCCGCTTCGCCTTCACGAGATCGGCGCCCAGCAGGAACCAGTCACCGGGGCGCAGCACCACGCGCAGCGCCGCGAAGAAACGCGCGCGCTCCGTCTCGTCGAAGTTGCCGATCGTGCTGCCCAGGAATGCGACAAGCAACGGCCCTGCTCCGTCTGGCGGCACGCGCGGCAGGAAGCGCACGTGCTCGTGGAAGTCGCCGACCACAGCCTTCACGTCGAGCCCCGGGTAGTCGCGGCGCAGGCCGGCGGCCGCGTCGGCGACAGCGGGCAGGCAAACGTCGAACGGCATGAAGCGCTCCAGCGTGCCGATCGCACGCAGCGCGTCCAGCAGCAGGCGCGTCTTCTCCGAGCTGCCCGAGCCCAGCTCCACCAGCGTCGCGGCGCGCGTCGTGCGCGCGATGTCGCCCGCGTGCGCGCGCAGGATCTGGCACTCGCGGCGAGTGAGGTAGTACTCGGGCTCGCGCGTGATCGCCTCGAACAGCGCCGAGCCGCGCTCGTCATAGAACCACTTCGGCGGCAGCTGCTTGGGCGTGGCGGTCAGCCCGCGGCGCGCCTCGGCGCGCAGCAACGCGACGCGATCCGCCTCCGTCAGCAACACGTCGACGTCGAGGCCCGACGGGCCAAGCTCGCCGCCACTGGGCACCGACGTGCCGGGAATCACCTGACCCACCTCGGCTACGTAGCAATCGACCTCAGCAAAGTCAAACGACGACCTACGGGAAAATGTCGCCCCTCACCCAACCCTCTGTCCACACCGCCACACCGCCACACCGCCACACCGCCGCTTCGCGGGGCGACGGGACCGGATCGGATTTCAGACCTCGATCAGGATGCGATCCGGATCCTCGACGCACTCCTTGACGCGAACGAGGAACTGGACCGCTTCGCGGCCGTCGATCAGCCGGTGATCGTAGGAAAGCGCGACGTACATCATCGGCCGCACGACCACCGCGTCGCCGACGACCATCGGCCGCTTCTGGATCGCGTGCAGGCCGAGGATGCCGCTCTGGGGCGGGTTCAGGATCGGCGTCGACAGCAGCGATCCGTAGATGCCGCCGTTCGAGATCGTGAAGGTGCCGCCCTCCAGCTCCTTCATCGTCAGCTTGTTGTCGCGCGCGCGCACGGCCAGATCGGCGATCGCGGCCTCGACCTCGGCGAACGAGAGGCGATCGGCGTCGCGCACCACCGGCACGACAAGGCCCTTGCCGCCGCCGACGGCGACGCCGATGTCGTAGTGATCCTTGTAGACGATGTCGGTGCCGCGCACCTCGCCGTTCACGGCCGGGAACGCCTTCAGCGCCTCGATGGCCGCCTTCACGAAGAACGACATGAAGCCCAGCTTCAAGCCGTGTGCTTTCACGAACCGTTCCTGGTAGCGCTCACGCAGCGCGAGCACGTTGGTCATGTCGATCTCGTTGAACGTCGTGAGGATGGCGGCGTTGTGCTGCGCCTCGACCAGCCGGCGCGCGACAGTCTTCCGCAGCGGCGACATCGGCACCACGCGCTCGCGCGCGGCGTCGGTCGCCGGCCGTCCCGGAAGCGGCGGCAGCTCGGGCTCGGGCTCGCGGTTCGGCGGCGGCGTGATCTGGGTGATCTCGTCGCGCGGCATTCGCGTCTCGGCGCGCGCCTGCAGCGTGCGGTCGACGTCCTGTTTCGAGATTCGCCCGCCGCGGCCGCTGCCCTTCACGTCGTCGGGGGAGAGGCCGCTTTCGGCCATCGCCTTGCGGGCCGACGGCGCAGCGCGAACGGCGGCGCCGCCGTTCGAGGACGAGGACGCGGACGGCGCCGAGGACGCGGACGCGGATGCGCTGATCTGATCTATCTCCGCGATCACATCGCCGACGGCCACCGTTTCGCCGCTCTTGCGAAGGATCTTCCGCAGCACGCCCGCACCGGGCGACGGAACTTCCAGCGTCGCCTTCTCGCTCTCGACTTCGACAAGCGGCTCGTCGGCCGCAACCTCGTCGCCCTCGGCGCGCTTCCACGCGCCAAGCGTCGCTTCACGGATCGACTCCCCGAGCGCCGGAACGCGCAGCGTGAGTGCCATTCTTCTACGGTCCTTTCCCGAACGCGTCGGCCATGATGCGCGCCTGCTCCTGCGCGTGTCGCTTCATCGAACCCGTCGCCGGGCTGGCCGACAGCGGCCGGCTGACGCATGACCAGTGGAACGATCCCGCCAGCAACCCCTGCAGCTCGCGGTTCATGTAGGCCCAGGCGCCCATGTTCTTGGGCTCTTCCTGCACCCACACGACCGGCGTGCCGTCCGCGTACACCGACAGGATCTCCAGCAGATCGTCTTTCCGAAGCGGGTAAAGCTGTTCGACGCGCACGATGGCGACGTCATCGTAGCCGCGTTCCTCGCGCGTCGCGACCAGATCGTAATAGACCTTGCCCGTGCACAGCAGCACCCGCTTGATCTTCTTCGGATCGCGCGCATTGTCACCGGAGCGCTCCGCGCCCCGTTCCGCGTCCGGGATGATGTGGTGAAATGATCCGCCCGTGAAATCCGCCAGCGGCGACGTCGCGGCCGGCGATCGCAGCAGGCTCTTGGGCGACATGATGATGAGCGGCTTGCGGTAGGGCCGCAGCACCTGCCGCCGCAACGCATGGAAGTACTGCGCCGGCGTGGTCAGATTGCAGACCTGCATGTTGTCGTTCACGCACAAGTTCAGGAAGCGATCGAGGCGCGCGTTCGAGTGCTCGGGGCCCTGCCCCTCCATACCGTGCGGCAGCAGCATCACCAAGCCGCTCACCCGGTGCCACTTCGCCTCCGACGAGCACAGGAACTGGTCGATGATCACCTGCGCCGCGTTCACGAAGTCGCCGAACTGCGCCTCCCAGATCGTCAGCCCGTCGGGCATGTCCAGGCTGTACCCGTAGTCGAAGCCCAGCACGCCGCCCTCCGACAGCGGGCTGTCGCGAACTTCGAACGTCCCCTGCTTGTCGCGCACGTGCGCGAGCGGCGTGTACTCGTGGCCGTCGTTGTAATCCACGAGAACCGAATGGCGGTGGCTGAACGTCCCGCGACGCGCGTCCTGACCGGACAGCCGCACCCGCGTGCCCTGCGCCAGCAGCGTCCCGAACCCCAGCGCCTCGCCCATGCCCCAGTCGATCGGCTTCTCGCCCGCGCCCATCGCCGCGCGCCCCTCGACGACGACCGCCTTCAGCTTCGGGTGCACATGGAAGTCGGACGGCAGCGTCGAGATCGCGCGCGTCACCTCCTGGATCTCCGCCAGCGTCGCCGCGGTCGGGACCTCGGGGACCAGGCTGTCCGCGCCGCCCTTGATCCGCGCCCACGCGCCCGCGAACGTGTTCGGGCGCGGCGGCGTCTGCGACTTGGTCGCGATCTCCAGCTGCGCCTCCAGCGCGTGCCGCTTTCCCGCCGCGATCGCGTCCGTCTCCTCGACGGTGATCTTCGCGCCGTCGCCCGGCGTGGGGTTCGCCGCGTCGTACGCGAGGTAGGCCATCCGGATGGA
>DATMZL010001662.1:0-5289 GCA_035607075.1 Polyangia bacterium | reverse complement strand
CGTGCACGACCTTGATCTGGTCCCCGTCGTGGAGCTCGCGCTGGGGCCGCCCCTTGGTGTCGATGGGCAGGCCGGGATCGATCTCCAGGTAGTACTCGCCGAGCAGCGATGCCGACTTCTTCGCGACGACGGCGTTCTCGTAAAGCTTGATCGTCGGCCCCATCCGGACGGTTATCTTTGCGCGCGCCGTCGCCGGCACCAGCTCCCGCTTCTCGATCTGTCCGACCGAAATGCCCGCGGTCATCACGCGTGACTTCTCGAACAGGCCGGACGCGTCGTGGAAGATCGCGTACACGCTGTAGCCCTCGCTGGAGGACGCGCGCTCGCTGGTCGAACGAATCAGCTTGTAGCCGATCGCGCCGACGATCAGCACCAGCGCCCCGACGGTGATCGACGCCCAGCTGCGCCTCATACCTGCACGTCCTCTTCGCGTGCTACCAGGCCGGACGTCTCGACGAACTCGCGCAGGGCGGGATGCCGGCTGGCCAGCACCTCCTGCGGCGTGCCCGTGACGACGATCTTGCCCCCGTGCAGCATCGAGATCAGATCGCCGATGCGGAAGGTCGACGCCATGTCGTGCGAGATCACCACCGACGTCACGCCGAAGTCATCCGCCGTCTGCCGGATCATCTCGTCGACGTTCTTGGTCGCCACCGGATCGAGCCCGGTCGTCGGCTCGTCATAAAGGAGGATCTCGGGACGATCGATCAGCGCGCGCGCCAGGCCGACGCGCTTGCGCTGCCCGCCCGAAAGCTCCGGAGGGATCTTCTTCTCGATGCCATCGACCTTCGCGAGATCGAGACGCCGCAGCAAGTCGCGCACCCGTTCCATGATCTCGTCGCGCGACAGGTTGTAGCGTTCAATCAGCGGAAAGGCGATGTTCTCGACGACGTTCATCGAATCGAACAGTGCCGCGTACTGAAACACCATCCCGAACTTGCGGCGTAGCTTGCCCATCTCCGAGGCGTTGAACGGTACAACGTCGACACCGTCGACATAGATCTGCCCGGAGTCCGGGTGCAGCAGACCCATCAGGTGCTTCATCAACACCGACTTCCCCTGCCCCGAGCCGCCGATGATGATGTTGGTGCGCCCGCGTTCGATGTCGAGGTCGACGCCGCGCAGGACGTGCTGGACGCCGAACGTCTTGTTCAGCCCGCGGACCCGGATCTGCCAGCGCTCGTCCCGCTGCGCGAGCGGATTCCCCGGCTGGCCGGGACCAGCGCCGCCGGGCAGCGCAGCGGGCTGTGACGTCGGTGAGGGCGGCTGGTTCACGACTTGTAAGGCCACAAGATGTGAAAAGCGTCGATCAAGAAGTAGTCGGACACCAGGATCGAGACGGAGCCGGCGACCACAGCGCTGGTCGTGGCGCGGCCGACCTCCTTGGCGCCGCCGCGCACGTTGAAGCCCTGGTAGCAGGCCGCCACCGACAGCGTCACGCCGAACACGAGCGCCTTGGTGGCGCCGATGATGTAGTCCTTCGGGTCGGTCCAGTACGTGAACTGCTCCGTGAACTGACCGGGATCGACGTGCTCGAAATAGATCGAGAACAGGTAAGCGCCCAGCAGGCCGACGATGTTGAACACCATGCCCATGATCGGCATGATCAACGTCGTCGCGACCAAGCGCGGCGTGACCAGGTACTGGATCGGATCGACCGCAAACGTGGACAGCGCGTCGATCTGTTCCGTGATGCGCATCGATCCGAGCTCGGTGGCCATACCCGATCCGGCGCGCGCCGTGATCATGAGCCCCGTGAACACTGGCGCCAGTTCCTGTGCAAGCGAGATACCTACGGTGGCGCCAACGAACCGTTCCTGGTTGAAGATACGCAGAGCGTTGATCGCCTGTTGCGCCGACACCGCGCCCGAGAAGAAACCGACAAGCATGATGATGGGCAATGAACCGACGCCCACGAATTCCATCTGCTCGAGAAACAGCCGCAGCCGGAACGGCCGCCGAAACAGCGCCGCTGTCGCGCTGCCGAGCATGATCGCGCGCTCGCCGAAGTACTGGAGGATGATCGTGAGCGGCGCGACCACGTAGTCCAGCCCCGCGCGAAAACGGCGCTCGATGGGTGAAATTTCCGGCGGGTTTTCCGCGGACGAAGACGTCGTCATGGCCGGGAATCTGGTTCCCCTCCGCTGCCCGCCGACGTGACGGCGGCATCGCGCAGGATGCGCGGCACGCGCTTCGAAATGCCGCAGAGAATTTCGTAGTTCAACGTGCCCGCCCAGCCAGCCAGATCGTCAACCGTGATCTCCTGGGCGCCGTCGCGCCCGATCAGCGTCACCGGGCTCCCGAGGGCGGCGTCCGCGTGGGGCACGTCGGTGACGTCAATCATCAACATATCCATGCAGACCGCGCCGACGATCGGAGCGCGCCGCCCGCCGACCAGGACGCAGGCATCGCGAACGTGGCGCGGGTAACCGTCGGCATACCCCACCGGTAGCGTGGCGATGCGGGACGGTCGCGCGGCCCGCCACAGGCCCCCGTAACTCACCGGTGTCCCGACGGCGACGTCATGAATCGCCATGATGCGCGTGGACAGTCGTAACGCTGGTTCCAGATCCGCGACCGCTACGTGATGGGATGGCATCGCGCCGAACAGCGCGAGCCCCGGCCGCACGGCGGCGAAGCGGGCGCGCGGGAATCGCACCGCCGCGGCGCTGTTGGCGGCGTGGTGGGCGAGGTCGGTGAACCCGCCCTGGCGCGCCTGTTCGACGCAGCGGTCGAACCTGTCCAGCGCCTGCTCTGTCACGCTCGCGTCCGGGAGGTCGGCCGATGCCAGATGCGTGCACAGACCCGCGAGCCGCAGCCCGGTCAGGTCGTCGAAGCGTGCGAGCACGGTAGGCAGCTCGTCGATCGAAACACCGAGGCGACTCATTCCCGTATCGACCTTGACGTGGACGTCGATGCGGCGACCGCGCCGCGCCGCTGCGGCACCGAATCGTTCGAGATCGCCGATGTCATAGACGACGGGCGTCAAGCGCTGCCCGATGACGTCGTCCTGGTGCCGGTTGTAGTACGCCCCCAGAACGAAGATCGGCGCCCGTATCCCAGCGGCCCGCAGCTCCAGACCCTCCTCCACCAGCGAGACCGCCAGCGCATTGCACAGCGGCTCCAAGGCGCGCGCCACCGGAACCGCACCGTGGCCGTACGCGTCCGCCTTGACGACCCCGAAGACCGCCACCGACCGCCCGACGCACTCGCGAAACCTCCGCAGGTTTCGCTGCACGGCGCCGAGATCGATCTCGGCAACCGTCGGGCGTATCGAGGTGCGGATGTCGACCTCGGCAAACGGGACAAGCGTCCTCTCTGCCGAGTCTACGGCTCTGGGCTTGCTGGCCAAACCCTGCAAAGTTTCGCCTGCGTATGGCGTAGCGTCAATTAACTACGCGCGGACGCAGGGTTAGGCGCTGCCTTCAATCAGGCGCTTGCTTACGAGCAGCGATCGTCCGCGCGGCGTCAGCAGGCCCTGGCGGACCAGCTCCGACACCGTTCGAGAAACGGTTTCACGGCAGGCGCCGATCTGGTTCGCCAGTTCCTGCTGGGTCGGGCGGTTGCGGATGAGCAGGCCCTCGGGCTGCACCGGCCCGTCCTGCCGCCCCAGCGCCACCAGCCGTGAAACGACCCGCTCCTGCACGCCTGACAGCGCGATCCCGGTGGCCAACTGTTTCGAACGCTCCAGACGAGCACACAGCCCGCCCGCCAGTGCCAGCAAAACGTCCGGCGCCCCGCGCAGAAACGCCAGCAACGCCTCGCGCGGAATCATCAGGAGGCTGGAGCTCTCGACCGCCTCCCAATCGTTTGCGAGCGGCGAATCGGTCGCGAGCACGAAGTCGGCAATCAAATCGCCGGTCCGGAAGACTTCGACCGACACCTCGCGACCGTTCGGGGCGCGGCAAACGGAGCGAATGCGGCCTCGAACGACGAGGATGGCCGCGTCCAGCCGGGTACCCTGCGTGCCGACCGTGGCGCCGCGCCCGACCGGGCGAAGCGTCGACTGCCGGGAGAGCGCCCGGAGGGCATCCAGCGATGCGCTTCGGAGCTCGGTACAGGCCTTGAGCGCTTCCAGCGCCGGCCCGTCCAAAGGGGTTGGTTTCGAGTTGCGGTCGTAAGCTTCGAAGTCCACTGGGGCGGTCGCGATGGCCATTGTTGCCTCCTGACAGACGTGCCAGTGGCAACCCCGGTGCCAATTCGAGACTGGCGAAATCGCACCGGTTTTCCGCGGCCGGTCGAGCCGCCCCATGACGCGCGTGTCGCGGTCGCCACAGTCGCCGTGAAAAAACCGGTGCAACCACCCTGGGCCGGCGCGTGGCGCGCAGGGGAATGCGGGGAGGGCCGGCAATCCACCGCCCGAACGGGCGGCAATTTGCTGCCGGCTCGCGAGGCGTTACTTCGGCTGCTTCTTCGCCTTCTTCGCGCGGCGGGCCTCCCGGTACTTCTTGATCTGCGCCTTCGGCAGATCCTTGTGCTTCGAGCAGACCATCCCGAAGACAGGAGCCGCCCTGTTCTGGCAACCAGGAACCGGACAGAGCTGAATCGGACCTTTGCGGCGCTTACGAACAACGACGCCGCCACGAATGCTGACCGAGCCGCGCCCATCGAGCGCGTTCAAGGCCGCTTCGCGCGCGCGCGACACGACTTCCTGTTCGATCAGCGACGATACCTTGTCGACGAATTCCTGCACGACTTCCTGAAGATCAGAACGTCTCGGCATTTGCGTTTCCCCCTTTTTTGCCGGCGCAGACTAGCTGCAAAGTTGGACCGTAGCAATGCTTGATTCTCGTATTTTGCGTGTCAAAAGGACGTTTCCAGATGGCCACCCGCTTCGTTGTGTTCATTGGCGTTGTACTGGCCTTGCTTGGGGCCATTCATTACTACCTTTGGTCGCGCCTGGTGCGCGATCCGCAATGGCCCGCGCCCTGGAATTCGGTCCTCGCTTGGTTCCTCGTTTTTGCGGCCGTGGGCGTGCCGGCCGCCATGTTCGTCACCCGCGGGCGGACCGGCTCCGTCGCTGGTCACGTTGCCATCTGGGCGGCGTACATCTGGATGGGGGTCATGTTTCTGCTGTTCACCGCCGTTCTCGCGTCGGACGTCGTCCGAGCCTTCGTTGCGGTCGCGCGACGCATCAGCGCGCACGGCGTCGTTGACGCGGAACGGCGAACGTTCATTGCGCGGATCGCCGCAACGACGATCGCTGCGGTCGTCGCCGGCGCCACTGCGATCGCGATTCGCTCGGCGCTGGGCCGGGCGGAGGTCCGTCGGGTTCGGGTGCGGTTGGCG
>DATMZL010000563.1:0-2353 GCA_035607075.1 Polyangia bacterium | reverse complement strand
TCGGCGTCGCCTACCAGAGCCACCCGCTGGGCAGCGACGTCTCCGGCGTCGAGGTCGCGGGCCAGCACACCAACGTCACGCTACCGCCGCGCGATATGAACGGCGGCGGCAGCGTGCTCACCTGCCCCAACGGCCAGTCCGACCGCTGCGTGTTCGGCGATCTGGCCTACCGGCTGCCCGACGTCTGGATCGCGGGCGCGACCTGGCGCCTGGGACCGGGGCTGGAGCTGTCCGCGATGGTGCGCTGGCTGTGGCTGCACGTCCACGACCGCATCGACGTCCGGCTGACAGGGCCGACGCTGGACGATCACGGCATTCCCCAGCACATCGTCCTTTACCGTGGATTCCAGGATGTCTGGGACACGCGCGTGCGCGTGTCGTACTGGTGGCGCGAGCGGATCCGCGTCGGCGCGATGCTGCGCCTCGAGACCAGCGCGGTCGACGGCAACGCGGTCAATCCGGGGGCGGTCGACGGGTTCAAGATTGAACCCGTGGGGCTGATCGAGTTTCGCCTCCTGAAACAGCTCTGGATCGGCGGCGGTTACGGCATCACCTTCATGCGGCCCATCGATGTCACGAACTCCGTCTTCAAGCCCGAGCTCGCCAGCAGGTGCGCCAACATGAATGGAAACCTCGCGGACCTATCGTGCGAGGCGCGCGCGGCGGGAAGCGCGCGCCCGACCGCCGCGGGACACTACACGGCGCAGACGCAGGATTTCGGCGTCACGATGACCTTGAAGTTCTGATGACCATGTCGATCAACAGCGCGCTTGTCGCGCTCGCGTTCGCGCTGCCGGGCTTCGCCTGCGCCGCCAGCCGCGGGCGTTCGGGGCCCGGCGCATCGCCGACGCGCGCGCCGGCGTCTCGCGCGGGCGACGCGGCGGCCGGGACCGCGGCGGCGGAGCTTGTCGAGGTCGCGAGCGCGTCGCTGGGCGCGCTGACCGCGCGCAAGTGGCGCCTCGGCAACGGGCTGGAGGTCGTGCTGCTGCCGGATCCGCAGGCGACGAACGTCAGCTACACGACCTGGTTCCGCGTGGGCTCGCGCAACGAGAACGAGCGCGCCGGCGAAACCGGGCTGGCGCACCTGTTCGAACACCTGATGTTCACGCAGACCAAGACGATGGCAGCGGACGAGTTCGATCGCGCGATCGAGGCCGCGGGCGGCAACGCGAACGCGATGACGTATTACGACTTCACGGCCTACGTCACCGATCTGCCGCCCCAGGAGCTGGCACTGGCGGCGCGGCTGGAGGCGGATCGCATGACGAACCTCGACCTGCGCAAGCGCCAGGTCGAGACCGAACGCGACGTCGTCGTCGAGGAACGGCTGTCCGCCGTCGAGGACAGCGTCGACGGCACGATGGACGAGGTGCTGTTCAAGCAAGCCTTCAAGACGCATCCCTACCGCTGGCCCGTGATCGGCTGGATGAAGGACATCAAGGCGGTCACGCAGGAGAAGGCGCTCGCGTTCTATCGCCGGTTCTACGCCCCCAACAACGCCGTGCTCGTCATCGCCGGAGACATCGATCCCGCAGCGATGCTGGATCTGATCGCCCGTCACTACGGCGGGATCCCCGCGGCCGAACCGCCACCGCCCGACCGCGCCCAGCCGGAGCGCGCGCCGGCCGGCGAGGTGCGAACCACGCTGACGCGTCCCGTGCCCGCCGATCGGCTGGTGATCGGCTTCCCCGCGCCCGGGCTCGCCGATCGCGACCGCGCCGCGTACGAGGTCGTGACCGAGCTGTTGGCGGGCGGACCGTCCTCGCGCCTGAACCGGACGCTGGTGGTCGACAAGCAGTGGGCGTCATCGGTCCGTGGCGACGTCATACCGACGCGCGATCCCGGGCTGTTCAGCGTCTGGGTGCAGATGACCAAGGGGCATGCGGCCGAGCAGGCCGAACGCGTGATCAGCGACGCGACGACGGCGCTCGCGACGCAGCCGACGACGAACGCAGAGCTGGGGCGCGCGATCGCACGCCTCGAGACGGCGTTCTGGCAGCGGCTCGCCTCCAGCCACGGGCGCGCGGAAGCGCTGGGCGAGTTCGAGACCGCCGGCGGCGGCTTCCAGAACCTGTTCACGCGCGCGGCTGCCTACCAGGCTGTCACTGTCGAGGACGTCAAGCGGATCGCGGCGCAGTACCTGGCCACCGAGGCGCGATCGATCGTCATCGTGCGCCCGAAGAACGAGACCCGCTCATGATCGTGATCGGCGCGTTGCTGTCGGCGGCGACGCTGGCCGTGTCGGCGTCGAAGGCGCCGCTGGCGACGCCCGCGGGCGCGGCGGTGCGCAGGTCGGGGCCGTCGGGCTCGCTGCTGATCGTCGAGAGCAACCACACGATCCCGCTCGTGCACG
>DATMZL010001173.1:0-11380 GCA_035607075.1 Polyangia bacterium | reverse complement strand
CTCTCGACGCGATCGCCGAGCGCTTCGGCGCCGGCACCGTCACCACCGCCGACGTCGCCGACGACAGCGAGGATTGAGTTGCCGGCGACGCGGGACTGGTTCGCGCGAAAGAGCGGTCCGCTGATCTGGCTCGCGGTCGCGATGGTGATCCTCATCCTGGCCGGCCGGGCGATGATCATCGACCTCTGCGTCGTGCCCCGCTGGCGCGAGATCGACGCCCTGATCGTCCACGCCCGGGTGCAGACCTCGTCATCGGTCAACGATCATTCGGAGTTCGCCGACGTCGACTATCGGTACGTCGTAGACGGGATGGAGTTCAGCGGCCACTGCTGCAACTCGACCTCGTGGTTCGACGATGAGCACGCGTTCGTGAAGGAGAACGCGACAGGGACGTCCGTTCCGATCTATGTCGATCCCCGCCGGCCGTCGGAGTCGCAGCTGAAGTCGCGATTGAAAGCATCCGCGGTCGGCGAGGGTTCGATCGTGGTCCTCGCCCTCCTCTTCGTCGTCGCGGGCATTCGCATGTTCCGTTCCCCTCGCCCCGCGAAGCGGGGAGAGGGTTAGGGGGTTAGGGTGAGGGGCCGCCCGCTGATAGCCTCCACCCCATGGAATTCAACGAACTCGCCATCGCGATCGTGGTTCCGCTGGTCGTGCCGCTCATGGTGGGGCTGGCGCGCGGGAGCGGACTGTCGGCGGCGAAGCCCGGCGAGCTCCGTTATTCGCGCGGCCTCCGCTGGCTCGGCCTGTCGCTGTTCGCGCTCCCGCCGCTCGGGTTGCTGGCGATCCTCGTGTTCGTCAGCCAGCCGCTGCGTCCCGAAGATCGCGCCCCGTTCGTGGCCATGCTGATCGGCTTTCCTCTCCTGGCGGCGCCGCTGGTCCTCGAGTTCTTCCGCGTGCGCCACCGCTTCGACGACGCGCGCTTCTCGTTTCGCAGCCCCTGGAGCAAGCACCGCGACGTCGCCTGGACCGACGTCGCGTCGTTGAAGTGGCGGAAGTTCATGAAGTCGCTCGACCTCAAGAGCAACGGCGGCCAGACGTTCCGCATATCGCCCCTGGTCGCGGGGCTCCCGGCGTTCGGCGACATGGCCCTGGCCCACATCCCTGCCGCCGTCCTCACCGCGTACCCGGAGGGCCGCGCCATCCTGCAGATCATGTCTGCCGGCGCGGCCGGCAAGCTGATGTTCGACGACGCGACGCCCGAGCGCCTGCTCGCGGCGATCACGCCGCGCCCCGGCGCGGTCACGCGGCGAAACGGGTGACCGAGAACGGCGCGAGATCGATCGCCGAACGCCCTGTCGCGACAAGCTCGGCGATCGCTTCGGCGGTGATCGGCGCCAGCAGGATGCCGTTGCGGAAGTGGCCGGTCGCCAGCACCAGGCCGCGCACGGGCGTCGCGCCCAGCACCGGCAGGTGGTCTTCCGTGTAAGGACGGAAGTTCGACCAGGTGTCGGTGACGGGCGCGTCCGACAGCGCCGGCACCAGCGTGCGCGCCAGCGTCAGGATCGCGGCCAGGCCGCCGACGGTCACCTGCTTGCGGAAGCCGGCCATCTCGACGGTGCTGCCCGCCAGGACCGTGCCGTCGCGGCGCGGGACCAGATAGCCGCCGCGCACGGCGACGACGTGCCGGAAAAGCGGCGGGCGCGTCTCGATCGACACGAGCTGGCCGCGCGCCGGGCGCACCACCGTCGCGGGAACGCCGCCGCCCTCGACAAGTCCCGACCAGCTTCCGGCGGCGACCACAACCGTGCCCGCGGGCAGCGTCTCGCCGTCCAGCTCCACGCCCGTCGCTGCGCCCTTTTCGATGACCACGCGCCGCACGTACCGTCCGGTCACGAAGCGCGCGCCCGCGGCGGCCGCCGCCTGCGAGAAGGCGCGCGCCAGCTCGCGCGCGTTGACCTGCCCCTCCTCGGGAAATTCGAGCGCCGCGCGAATCGCGGGGCCCAGGGCGGGCTCGCGCGCGCGCACCTCGTCGCCGGACAACCACGCGACGTTCAGGCTGCGCCGCTGCTGCCAGGCGCGCCGCTCGCCGAGCTCGCGCTCGCCGTCGTCGTCGAGCGCCGCGGCGAGCACACCCGAGCGGTCGTAGCCGACGTCGATGCCCGTCGCGTCGCGCAGCTCCTCGGCCAGCGACGGATACAGCCCGCGGCTCGCGAGGCCAAGGTCCAGCAGCGGGCCCGGCCCTTCCGCCTCCATCTGCGGTCCCAGGATGCCGGCGGCTGCGCTGGACGCCTCGGCGCCCGGGATGCCGCGCTCGACGACGGTGACGGCGACGCCGCGCTGGGCGAGGCGCCACGCCACCGCCGAGCCCATGATGCCGCCGCCGATGATCGCGACGTCCGTCGTCCTGTTCGATGTCGAAGCTGTAGCCAACGTCAGATTCCGTCCGTGGGCGCTGCCGTCCGCTGCAGCTTGCCTTCCAGTGACTTCGACATCCACACCTGATTCTTCGCGTCGACGATCAACGTCGAGCAGTCGGGGAACGAATCCACCAGCGCCAGCCCCTTCTGGGGCCCGAGGATGAACACCGCGTCGTCGAGCGCATCGGCGAGGAACGCGGTGGGCGCGAAGATCGTCACCTCGCGCGACGCGGTCGCCGGGAAGCCTGTCGCCGGGTCGATGATGTGGTGGTAGCGCTTGCCGTCGAGGATGAACGACCGCTCGTAGTCGCCGGCGGTCGAGAACGCGTGGTCCTTGATCGGCATGCGCGCGATGATGTCACGCGGCCCGCCGCGCGGATCGCGCACGCCGACCATCCAGTTCACAGGGCCCTTGCTGCCGGCGACGAAGAGATCGCCGCCCGCCTGCACCATGAAGTCGCGCAGCCCCTCGGCGCGCAACGCGGCGGCGCAGCGATCCACGGCGTAGCCCTTCGCGATGCCGCCAAGGCCGACGCGCATCCCCTGGCGGCGCAGCTTCACGGTGTGCTTCTTCGCGTCGACGATCACGTCGCGCCAGTTGATCAGCTTGCGGCGGCGCGCGATCTCGGCGGCGGGCGGAATCTTCTTCTCCAGGTCCTCGTCGAACTTCCACAGCCCCTTCATCGCCGCGAACGTGATGTCGAACGCGCCGTGCGAGCGGCGTGACATCTCCAGCGACTTCTCGATCACCTCGAACGTCTCCGCGCTGACGGAAACCGGATCCGTGCCGGCCGCCTTGTTGATGCGCACGACGTCGCTCTCCGGCTCGTTGGGCCGCTCCCAGTCAGTCATCAGGATCTCGATGCGGCGGATCTCGTCGTAACCGGCGGCGAACGCGCGATCGGCAGCGTGCTCGTCGGCGGTCCACGCGGACAGCGTTATCTCCGTGCCCATCGCGCCGTACTTGCGCGCGATCACCCCCGGGGCACGCGCCGGAACCACGGACGTCGCCGGCGCCGTTGCGGGTGGCGCCGCCGGAACCTCAGGCGCGGCGGCGCACCGCCGCGCGCTCACGCCCGCGGCGCCGGCGCCGACCGCGAGCAACACGAACGTGACGGGAACAAACCGTCTCATGTCGGCACGCACCATAGCACCCGCCTACCACCGCAGCGCCCGCAACCCTTTTACGGCTGCGCTAGTCCGCGCCCAGCGCTGGGAAATGAAGCAAGTTGAAGACGAAGCAATCGCCGCCTTCCTCGAACCGCCCGCCGGACGCCGTACATGCCGACACGAAAGTTTTCACGCTGATCCAACTATCGCGGATTCAAGTTGGCACAACCGTTGCGGGTGCGGCCGCCGCAGCGGCCGCCCTTGGCGTCGGCGCGGTTGTCAGCGACACCAGACGGCGATGTTCGCGCCTTCGGTCGTGTAGATGCGATCGCCCGCAGGCGTCGAGATCGCCGTTTGCTGGACGCCGCCGATGGCGTCGAATTGCCGCAGCAGCTTCCCGCTCGCCGTGTCCGTCACGGCGACGGCGTCGTAGTTGACGGCGTGCGTGTGGATGACGAACGCTGCCGTGACCGTCACCGACCCGTCAGCCGAAGTGACCGACTGTTGCTCTTGTGTCGGGCCCGGCGTTCCCAGCGACGTGAGCGGCGGCGCGCTGGTCGTGTCCGCTGACGGCGCGCAAAGCTGTGCGCCGTCAGCCTCGCGCCAGAAATGAAACAGGCTCCACGGATCACCCACTCCCGCGCCAAAACGACCGTCCGACGACCAGGTTGCCGCCGTCAGCGCGTAAGTGGCGGTGCGGACGACCGCACGACTCACCGGATCCAGCCACGAGGTCTCGCCCGCGACTGATCCGACGAGCTCGCCCTCCGGCGTGATCCCGAGGAACACGCGCTCCGCCGGCCAGTCGAGCTGCCCGGCTGCGTGCAGATCGGTGCGTGCGACCTCCGTGATCGAAGCTCCTGCCCGCGTGTACAGCGTCGCGGCGTCGGGCGAGAAGCCGAGCACGGTGCCCGTGAACGTCCCATCGAAGGCGATCTCGGCGCCGGTGTTCGCGTCGAACACCGACAGGCCGGGGGTGAAGCCACCCGCGCGCGCTTCAACATCCTTCCCGACCGCGACGTAGCGCCCGTCCGCCGACAGCGCGAACCCGAGTAGCGCGCGCGTGTACATCTCGAACATCAACACCACCCGCTGTCCCGTCGTCGGATCGCGCAGCTCCAGCCTTGTGGTCGTCGGGGAATTGCCGACCCGATATGTCGTTTGCACGAACAGCCGAGCGTCCCCGGCGGTGAAACGGATGGAGGTCACCGCGCCGCCCGCCGGACTGCTGCCGCGAAACGGGTCCTCCGGGTTGACCTGAAGCGACGGTGTCGACGTCGCGCCTGTCAGCCAACTGGCGATCACGCCCGTCTGCAGATCGATCACCGTCGCGAGCGACGTCGCCAGACGCCGCCCATCCGACGAGAAAGCGATGGCCGCGTCTGGCCCTTCGACGCCCGAGTCGGATGGACCGGCGAACGCGCGCACGAGAACGCCGTCGAGTGCCCGCCAGAGAGTTACCTCGCCCATCTCGGACGAGAGGGTCGCCAGGGATGCCCCGTCGGGCGAGAAGGCGACGGCGTCGATCCGTCCCAGCGGCGACGCAAACTGCGCCACCTCGGTCCAGTTGTCGGTCGCCACGAGCCGGACCGTGCCGGCCCCCGTGATGGCCGCGAGGCGATTGCCGGCGGGAGCGAGCGCCACGTGCAAGATTCGCTCGGAGCCAAGGCTCCCGCACCGGGTGTAAAGCTGACCCGCCGCCGCAGGCGCGAGCGTCAGCGGCGCGGTCAGCGCCAGGGCCCCGCAGGGCGCGCCGGGGCCGGCGACCGGGGATCCGCCGTCGCCGCGCGCACCGGTCGAGCCGCCGCCATCGTTACCCGACGGTGCGCTTCCTCCGTAGCCCCCGGCGGTCGCGCGGGTTCCGGTCGGCTCGCGCAGTCCGCCCCCGCAACCCGCGAGAGCGATCGCCGCCAACAGTGCGACCACGCCTGTCCTCGCCCGCCCCATCTGCCGCCTCCGCCCGTCAGTCGTTGGCTTCTAACGTAAGCGGCTCGCCCTCCGACGCCAGCCTCGCCCCCGCATTCGTGTCGTCGCGCCGGAAGGCTACGGGCTTCTCCGCATCACATTTGCCGCAACCGAAGCACATCCGCGCCGAACAAGTGCGGATTCAAGATGGCACGGCGCTCACCGCGACAGCTGACGCGGATTCAAGATGGCACGGCGATCGCAGGCGCCTGCGACCTCGACTCCTCGCTCTTTCATCGCGTCCGCTCAATTGCAGATCCACACGCGCGTCGTGGGCGGGAGCTCGCGGACAAGCGACTTGAGGACGTTGCCGCGCAGAAGGTGCCAGACGGCGTTGCGTTGCGAGGTGCCGACCATGACCGCCTCCATGCCCAGCTTGCGCGCCGCGCCCGCGACGGAGGCGCCGGCGTCGTGGGCCATCCGCCAGATCGGCACCGCCGTGAAGCCGGCCTGCTTGAAGTAGTCGACCGCTGCCTGCAACACCTGGCGCGCGTCGCGCGTCGGACCGGCCTTAGGCGGGAAGAAGAGCCCCGGCACCTCGTCGACGAAGATCACGTACACCGACTGGTCGCCAGCCCCGCGCGCGCGCGCCAGCGCTTCCTGGAACAAGCGCAGGTTCGCCGCGCGCACCGCGACCAGCGTCGTCGACGGGTAGATCGCCTTCATCTCCATCGCCTCTTCCAGCGTCACGACCTCGGCGGCGCTCTCCAGTTGAGAAGCCGCCGCCTCCGCGGCCTCGGCCTCCTTGAACCCGGCGCGGTGTCCTCCGATCCACCCGCGGCGCACCGCGTACGCGATGCCGAAGCCGACCAGCGTGACCGACCCACCGAATATCGTGGCCTTGGTCTTCTCGATGAGGTTCACACCCCAGGCGACGACGACCAGAGCCGACGTGAACAGGCCCACCCAGAACGCCGGTCCGCGGTATTTCTCCTGCGCGCGCAGTCGATCGATGCCGATCGACGTCAGCGTGAACGCGCCCAGCAGGCCGAACGAATACATGTCGCCGAGCAGCTCCATCTGCCCTTGCGTCGCCAGCACCACCACGGCGGGCACCAGCACGGAGATCGCGATCGCCCGGTGCGGCGTCCCGTAACGTTGGTTGCGCTCGGCCAGCCACTGCGGCAGGAAGCCCAACCGGACCAGGGCCAGGAACACGTGGTAGCAGCCGATCAGCGCGGTGTTCGCCGCGCCCAGCAGCAGCGCCGACGACGTGATGACGACGGCGATCGCGACAGCGCGGCCCCCGAACACGTGTCCCAGCTCGTACACGAACTGATCCGGGTTCGCGTGTGATGCGTCCAGCAGCGCGGTCTCGAACGCGGTGATCAGCGGCGAGGTGATCAGGATGCAGGCGATCACCAGCAGCATCGCGCGCAGCGCCGTCCGCTCGCGCGGCTCCTGCAACGCGGGCGCAATCTGACTGATCGATTCCAGCCCGGAGAACGCCAGCCACGAGCTGCCATACCCGACCAGGATCGTCCACGGTTTCAGCGACGCCACCGCCGTGAACTGCTTCATCACGAGGTCCAGGTGCGGACCATCCATGCGCACGGTGACCGCGCCCAGCACCACCAGGTTCACGACCAGCGAACCGATCGCCAGCGCCGCCGTCAACGATGCCGACTCGCGGATGCCGATGTAATTGAGCCCGCCCAGCACGATCAGCGCGGCGCACGCGGCGGGCGCGATGACGCCCGTCAGCCCCGGCACCTCAGCCGCCAGATACTGGAATCCGCTGACCGAAGAGATCGCGCCGGTGAGAAAGTAGTCGACGCAGATCAACATGCCGCCCATGCAGCCGATGAAGGGACCGAACGCGTCCGACGCGACCGACACCACCCCGCCCCCGTCGGGATACCGCGCCGCCACGTCCACGTACTTGAACGACAGAAAAATGAAGGCGATGCCGGTCGCCAGAACGAACGCCGCGGCCGGCGACGGGGCGGCGCCCCCCAGCTGGCGGAACAACAAGCCCGGCACGTAGTAGATCGACGTTCCGATGTCGGCGAACACCACCGACCAGGCGAGCAGCGCGCCGAGCCGCCCCGACGACTTCTTCCGCTCGAACAGCGTCTCCGGGATGTCGGAGAAGCGCTGAATGCCGCTCCGCGAGCGCGCCGCGGGCGGCGTGATGATCGTCGGCGGTTGGGGGCTACTCACAGATCACCACGTGGACCTGTTCCGGCAGCTCGCGCAGCAGCTCCTTCAGCACGTCGCCGCGCAGGAACTGCCAGACCGCCGAGCGCGCCGTCGTTCCCATCAGGACGCAGCGCGCTTGCAGCTCTTCAGCCGCCTCGGCGATGGACGCGCCCGGGTTGTGCGCCAGCCGCCAGATCGGAACTGCCTCCATCTTCTCTGCCCGGACGTCGTTGACCGCTGCCTCCAGCACGTCGAGCGCGTCGTCGGACGGGCCCGTGCGCGGCGGGAAGAACAGCCCCGGAATCTGGTCGACGAAGATGACGTAGACGGCCGCGTCGCCGGCGCCGCGCGCGCGCCGCGCGGCCTCGCGACACAGGTTCGGGTTGCGCCCGCGCAACGCGACCAGCGTCGTCGACGGGTACGTGCTCTTCAGCGCGACCGCCTCTTCCAGCGTGATCACGTCGTTCGTCGCCGGACCGGCCGCCGCCGCGCGCTCGGCCGACGCCGCGCGCAGGTACCCGAACCGCCCCGAACGGATCCACCCCCGGTGCGTGACGAACGCGACCGAAAGCTGCAACCCGGTGACCGCCACGCCGTACAAGGTCGACACCGGCTTGGTGAACCAGCTGGTCACCCACGGCAGCAGCAGCGTGAGGCTCGACAGCGCCGCGATGATCAACGGCACGCCCCGCCGCTTCTCACGCCACGCGATCACGGCCAGGCTCACCGACGTGATCGCGTACGACCCGAGCAACCCGAACGCGAACACCTTGCCCAGCCGGAACAGCTCGCCGCCCGTCGTCACCACCAGCAGCACCGTCGCCGCCGTGATGACGATGATCGCGCCGCGCGGCGTGCCGAAGCGCTTGTGGCGGACGGCGATCGCGGCCGGCAGGTAGCCGAGCTCGCCGACCGCCTTGAACACGTTGTAGCAACCGATGAACGCGACGTTCGCGCCCACCAGCAGGAACCCGGCGCCGGTCAGCGACAGCGCGAGGAGCAGCGCCCGGCCACCGTAAGCCTGCGCGACCGCCGCCAGCAGAGCCGGGTGCGGGCCGATGCCTCTCGCCTGCGCCGCCTCCACGCCGATGACGGTGAACACCGGCACCGTGACCACCAGGCTGACGACGACCAGCACGGCGACGATCCGCAGCACCTGCCGCCGCGGCTCGCGCAGCGCGGGCGCCAGCTGCCCCAGCGACTCCAGCCCCGAGAACGCCAGCCACGCCGCCGCGAACCCGGTCGCTGTCTCGGCCCAGTGCTGCGACGTCATGTCCTTGAAGCTGGTCCAGAACGCCATCCAGTGAAGCGTGGGCACCTGCGCCAGGACCACCCAGACCAGCACGACCTCGCAAACGAGGGCGGCCACGCCCATCGCCAGCGCGAGCCGCGGCAGCTCCCGTACGCCGACCCAGTGCAGGGTTCCCAGCAGCAACAGGGCGACCACCGACAGCACCGGGATCTCGTGCGCGAACGGACGGATCGCGGCGATGTAATGCAGCGCGGTCACGACCGCGATGGTGATGGTCAGGAGGTACGCGCTAACCATCAGCGCGCCCGAGACGACGCCCACGCGCGGGCCGAACGCCTCGGTCGCCGCCGCCACGCCGCCTCCGCCCTTCGGGTAGCGACGCGCGATCTCCAGGTGGCCCAGCGCCACGAACACGAACGCCACCGCGGCCACCAGCACGAACACGGGCGCGAGGCCGCCGACCTGGGCGTAGAGGATGGCCGGGACGTAATAGACGGAGGTGCCGAGGTCGGCGAACACCACCGCCCAGGCCAGCGCAGGACCCAGGTAGGCGACGCCGCGGCCGGGGCCGGCGGGGCTTCGCAGCTCGATTTCTGGTGCCGGGCGGGTGCCCGGCGGGTCGTCCGCCATCGTGGTGGGGGCGCAGCTTCCACCCTTCCCCCCCCTCGGTGCAACTGCATGACTGGAAACAACCGATCCGATGACCGTCGGGCGGGAATTTTGAGCCTTCAGAACGTCCGAAACACGCTTTTCACTTGAAGGCCCGACCGTCGTCGGGAAGACTGCGTGCCCGCAATGCCCAAAGATCCCGATATGTTGCCCGAGAGCCTCGAGTCACTCAAACTGCGCGCCTTCGACCTGCGCATCGACAACCTGACCGCCATCACCGCCGCCGCCAGCGGCCACCCTGGCGGAACGCTGTCGGCGATGGACATCATGCAGGCGCTTTTCTTCGGCGAAATGCGCCATCGGCCGGCCGATCCGCACTGGGCCGAGCGCGACCGCTTTGTCCTGTCGAAGGGTCACGCCGTCCCGGCGCTGTACACCGTGCTCGCGCACGCCGGGTATTTCTCGCGCGATCTGCTGCCGACGTTGCGACGGCTGGGCAGCCCGCTGCAGGGCCACCCCGCAAACTTCCTGCTGCCGGGGATCGAGGCGTCGACCGGATCGCTCGGTCAGGGCTTCTCGATCGCGATCGGGATGGCGCTGGCGTCCAAATTGGACAAAACGCCGGACGGCGACAAGTTCCGCGTTTATGCGCTGATCGGCGACGGCGAATCCCAGGAAGGCCAGATCTGGGAGGCCGCGATGGCGGCGCCCAAGTACAAGCTCGACAACCTGGTCGTCATCCTCGACCACAACAAGGGCCAGATCGACGGCTTCGTCGACGAGGTCATGTCGTTGAACCCGATCGCCGACAAGTGGCGCGCGTTCAACTGGCACGTCGTGACCTGCGACGGGCACGACTACACGTCGATCCGGGCGGCGCTCGCCGAGGCGCGCGCGACCAAGGGCAAGCCGACGTTCATCCTCGCGGAGACCACGAAAGGGAAAGGCGTGTCGTTCATGGAAGGCAAGGTCGGCTGGCACGGGGTGGCGCCGACGCAGGCGCAGCTGGAGGACGCCGTGAAAGAGCTGAACGCCGCCAAGGCGGCCTTCGAGTCGACCGCAACTGTCGGCGCTGTGGGCGCTGTGGGAAGGACCAACTAATGGGCGCGCCGGTGAAGAACGAGCCGGGCTCGACGGCGGTCGCGTCGCGTGATGCGTTCGGCGACGCGCTGGTCAGGCTGGGCGAGACGCACCCCGAGCTTGTCGTGCTGGAGGCGGACCTGTCCGAGAGCACGCGGTCGAAGAAGTTCGCCAAGAAATTTCCCAACCGGTTTTTCCAGATGGGGATCGCGGAGGCGAACATGCTGGGCGCCGCGGCCGGTCTGTCGCTGGCGGGCAAGGTGCCGTTCTGCTGTTCGTTCGCCTGCTTCGTCACGTCACGCTTCGACCAGGTGCGCATGTCGGTCTGCTATTCGGCGACCAACGTCCGCATCGTCGGCAGCCACGCGGGCGTCGGCATCGGCGAGGACGGCTACTCGCAGATGGGATTGGAAGACATCGCGCTGATGCGGTCCATCCCGACGATGACCGTCATCCAGCCGGCCGACGACCTGGAGACGGCGGGCGCTGTCGAAGCGCTCCTGACGCACAAGGGGCCGGCGTTCCTGCGCACGACGCGCCAGAAGCTGGAGCGCGTGAACAAGGAAGGGTACAAGTTCGAGCTGGGCAAGGGCGTTACGCTGGTCGACGGTAAGGATCTGACCATCGTCGTCACGGGCGGTACGGTCGGGCCGGCGGTGCATGCGGCGGCGTTGCTCGCGAAGGACGGGGTCAGCGCGCGCGTCATCAACATCCACACCATCAAGCCGCTCGACGTGCCGCTGCTGGCGAAGGCGGCCCGCGAGACCAAGCGCATCCTCACCGTCGAAGACCACCAGATCACGGGCGGCCTCGGCGGCGCGGTCTGCGAGGCGCTGGCCGACGCCGAGCCGGTCCGCATCCGCCG
>DATMZL010000707.1:0-7319 GCA_035607075.1 Polyangia bacterium | reverse complement strand
GTCCTCGCCGCAGCGATCCTCCGCAGGAACGCCCTCGACCCTTTCTCAATCAACGACCTACTCGGCTCGCTGGCCCTCATCACCACGAAGGTCAGCGTCCAGTGACCTTTCGTGGGGATCCTTCAGGGGTTAGGGTGAGGGCAAGCCTTGCGAGGGGCCGCTCCGGTCACGGATCGACGCGGATCAACTTCCCGTAGATCGCGTGCGGGCCGATCCAGCCGTTGATGAAGCCGCGGTTGTTGCCGATCTGAAAGCGGCCGTCCTGGACCGCCTTCACGAGGTGGAGGAATTCCGATCCCTTCACCTTGCAGAGGACGATGTCTCCGACCGCGAGGACGGCGTGATCAACCGGGGCGACCGTGCAGAGCTGGCCTGACTCGATCTTGGGCGCCATCGAGTTCCCGCGCGGTCGAAACGAGACCGTCTGTCCGGCCTGCAATCGACTGATATGTCCGGTCGCCCATCCCATGTGCGCGAAGAGCTAGACGCGCACGCCGAACGCCAGGCCCTCGCCGGTCGGGAGCACGGTCGCCCGGAACTTGCCGCCGCGCGCGAGCGTCTCGTGCACGGACTGCATCGCCTTGATCTGCGCGGCGCGCTCGCCCGCGGGGGCGTCGGCGAGGTTGCCGAACAGGAACGCGTTGTCGAGCAGGACGATGCCGCCCGGGCGCAGGTTGTCGGCCGCCCACGCGAGGTACGCGGGATAGCCTTCCTTGTCGGCGTCGATGAAGACGAGATCGAACGGCCCGCGCCGCGCGAGCTGGGGCAGGATCTCGGTGGCCGCGCCGATGTGGATGCGCGCGCGCGCCGCCACGCCGGCGCGCTTGAAGCTCTCCCGCGCGACCTCGGCGTGGCGCTCGGAAAGCTCGATCGTATCCAGCTCGCCGTCAGGGGAGATCCCGCGCAGCAGCGCGACGCCCGAGTAGCCGCCCAGCGTTCCGATCTCGACGGCCCGCCGCGCGCCCGCCGCCCGCGCGAGCACCTCCAGATGAAGCGCGTCCAGCGCCGCAACCTGGATGTCGGGCAGGCCGGCCGCTGCGCTGCGCGCGCGGATTTCGGCCAGCACCTCGTCTTCGGGCGCGTAGACCTTCGTGACGTAAGCCGACAGCTTCTCGTTGGCGTTTCCGAACGGCTTGTTCACGTCTTTGTTCTCCCGCGCCGAAACCTAAGCGTCAACAGCGACTCCGCCAGCACCAGCGCGATCACCACCGCCCCGAGTGTGTGCCACAGCTCGAGGCGCCGGCGCGGCGCCGGTCCCGCCGCGCGCGCGCCCGCCCGATCAGGGCGCTTGTCGTCCGCGAGCCGGGCCGGATCGGATTCGCCCCCGTCCAGCGTCACCGCGAACGCCGCGTCCGGGCGTTCGTCGACCGTTCCGTCGGCGCGCGCGCCGCGCACCCGATAGAGCCCCGGCTCGTCGGTCTCGTCGAACACGACCACGTGCCGTGCCCGCTGCTCGCCCGCGTGCGCGGCGGGGCTGAGCCAGCGCGACTCGCCGTTCGGTTTCACGATCTCGATGCGCTTGTCTTCCGTCCCCAGGGCGATCTCGCGCTTGCCGCCGACGGACACGCTCGCTGTCGCGTCGCCCGTCGGCGCCGCGGCCAGGTAGCGCGCCGCCTCCTGCATCAGCGGCAGGAAGCCCGGCCGGATCGGTAGGTCCGTCCACTCGCGGTCGACCGACGTCGTCAGCAGCAGCACCCGGCCGCGGCCGACCTCCGCGTCCACCAGCGCCGGCGCGCCGTTCTCGTAGCGCAGCACGATCCGCCGCGTCGCCGCCTCCGGCACCGGCGCCAGCAGCAGGAACTGGAAGAAGCGCGCCGACGCCAGGCCCTCGCCGCGCGCGGGAAATGCCGCCATCACCGGGTGACGGCGATCGATCGGCGCCAGCCGTTCGGCCGGGCGCGTGTCGACCGTCTCGCCCTCCGGGCGCGTGCCGGGCAGCGCCGAGGCGCTGCGCTTCAAGCCCAGCGGCTGCGGCAACACCGCCTTCATCGTCTGGTTCCACGCGTCGGCGTCGACCCGATCCCCGACCGAGATGAAGAGGCCGCCGCCCTTCTCGACGTAGCGGGTCAGCGCCTCGGCGATCGCCGCGTTCGGTCGGGCGACGTTCGCCAGGAACACGGCGCCGTACGACGCCAGATCGCGGTTGGCCAGATCGTCGGGCAGCACGCTGGTGACCGAGAAGTTCGATCCGCCCGCCCGCAGCGCCGCCTCCAGGAAGAAGACCTCGTCCTCGGTCCGCACCGTGCGCGGATCGCCGTCGACGAGCAGCACGCGCAGGCCGCGCGACGCCTCGACGCGGCAGGCGCGGCGATCGTCCAGCGCGAAGTCGTCGTGATCGATCACGACCTCGGCCTGGTGCGCGGCGCCCGACAGCGTGTGGACGAAGCGCTTGCGCGCGCGGCCGCCCGCCGGCACGTCGACGAACCCGCGCGCCACCTCGTTGCCGTCCAGGCGCAGCGTGATGCCGAAGCCGTGGACCGGCTCGGCGGCGTAGTTCGCGATCTCGGCGACGACCGCGATGCCGTGCGCGCCCTCCTCGGGGGCGGGCTCGGCGCCCAGGCCCACCACCGCGCGGTTGCTCCAGGGCGCGCCGCCGCTCGCGTCCAGCACCACGATCTCCGGTCCCGCCGATAGCATCGCCGGCGTGACGTCTTCCCAGCCCGTCGCCTGCAGATCGCTGATGACGTAGATCAGCCGGTCGCCGCGCGTCGAGCCCGTCAGCACCTGCGCCGCGCGCCGGAGCGCGGCCGCGAAGTCAGCGCGCCGCGCGGTGACCGCGACGGACGCCAGCGCAGCGGACACGCGCGCGCGATCGCCCGACAGCTCGGCGACGGGCGCCGCCGAGCCCTCCGACGCAAGCACCAGCGCGATGTCGGAATCGGGCGACAGGTGCTCGACGATGTCGCGGGCGCGCGCGCGGGCGACGTCGAACGGCGTGTCGTCCCGATGCAGCCGGCGGCGCATGCTCGCCGAATCGTCGAGGACGATGACCGCGCTCTGCGAGTGCGTCGTCACGGCGGGCAAGTCGGACCGCACCTCCGTGAACGGACGCGCGAACGCGAGCGGCAACGCCGCCGCCAGCCCGGTGCGCGCGAGCAGCAGGGCCACGTCGCGCAGCCGCCGGCGCGCGGACACCTCGCGCTCGGCGCGCATCAAGAGCTCCATCGCCGCGAAGCGAACCGGCCGCGCCCGCCGCCGGCCGATCCGGTGGATGATCCACGGCAGCACCGCCGCGATCAGGCCGAGCAGCAGCATCGGCGCCAGGAAATGCATCGCCGCCCGTGCCTACCTTCTCGCCCGTTGCCGCGCGAACAGGAACGCGCGCAGCACCTCGGCGGGCGGCTCGCTGGTGGTCGCGAACCGGTACTCGACGCGCGCCTCCAGACACGTCTGCCGCCAGCGCTCGCGCAGCGCCGCCGACTCGCGCGCGAACGACGCCGCCAGATCGCGCGGGTCGACGAGCAGCCGCCGCGCGTCCTCGGGCTCCATGCCCTCGAAGTCTGTGACCTCGTCGTAGGGCAGCTCGACCTCGTCGGGATCGAGCACGTGGAACAGCACGACGTCGTTGCCCCGCGACCGCACCTGGCGCAGGCGATCGGCGAGATCCACCGGCGCGTCCAGCAAGTCGGAGAACAGGACGATCAGGCTGCGCCGGTCGGCGATCTCGCCGACCTCGGCGACGGCGCGCCCCGGCTCGGTGCGGCCGGCCGGGTACGCCGCTTCCAGCGCGACGAGCAGATCGCGGATGTGCCCGCCGCGCGTGCGGGGCGGCAGGAACTGGCGCGTCTTCTCGTCGAACAGCATCAGCCCCGCCGGATCGCCCTGCTGCGCCAGCAAATACGCCAGCGCCGCCGCCAGATAGCTCGCGTACTGAAGCTTCGTCACGCCCTTGCGCGCGTACCCCATCGACGCCGACGAATCGACGAGCAGGAAGGTCCGCATCTCCGTCTCGTCCTCGAAGCGCTTGATGTAGTAACGGTCGACGCGGCCGACGGCCTTCCAATCGATGCGCCGGATGTCGTCTCCGGGCGCGTACTCCTTGTGCTCCGAGAATTCGATCGACGACCCCGCGTGCGGGTTCTGGTGCAGGCCCGCGAACGCGCCCTCGACGATCACGCGCGCGCGCACGCTCATCGACCCGAGGCGCGCGATGTCCGTCGGATCGAGCGCGAGCGGCTTCGTCGCCGCCCGGGTGTCGCCCTTCGCGTCCATCGCCTACGGACGGACGGTTTCGACCAGCCGTTCGACCAGCGCGTGCGCCGTCAAGCCGTCGGCCTCGGCGTGGAAGTTCGGCAGCACGCGGTGCACCAGCACCGGCGGCGCCAGCGCGCGGACATCCTCGACCGACGCCGCGTAACGCCCTTGCAGGATCGCGCGCGCCTTCGCCGCCAGCACCAGGTACTGCGAGGCGCGCGGCCCCGCCCCCCACGACACGTACTTCTTCACCAGCTCGGGCGCGGTCGCCTCCGCCGGGCGGGTGGCGCGGCACAGCGCCACCGCGTGCTGCACGACGTGCGGCGCCGCCGGCACGCGCAGCACCACGTCCTGAAGCTCCAGGATGCGCTCGGGCGACAGCACCTTGCGCACCGTCGCTTTGTACGCCGTCGTCATCTGGTTGACGATGCGGACTTCCTCTTCGGATGTTGGGTAACCGACGTCGATCTGGAACATGAAGCGATCCAGCTGCGCCTCTGGCAGCGGGTAGGTCCCTTCCTGCTCGATCGGGTTCTGCGTCGCGAACACCAGGAACGGCAACGGCAGCGCGTAGGTCTGCCCGCCCGCCGACACGCGGTACTCCTGCATCGACTGCAGCAACGCCGCCTGCGTCTTGGGGGGCGTGCGGTTGACCTCGTCGGCCAGCACGACGTGCGCGAAGATCGGCCCGCGCACGAACCGGAACACGCGCCGGCCCGTCGCGCGATCTTCCTCCAGCACGTCGGTGCCAGTGATGTCGGCGGGCATCAGGTCGGGCGTGAACTGGATGCGCCCGAACGACAGCGCCAGCGCGTCGGCCAGCGTCTGGATCAGCAGCGTCTTCGCCAACCCGGGGACGCCGACGAACAGGCAGTGGCCGCGCGCGAACAGCGCCACCAGCAGGTGGTCGATGACGCGCTCCTGGCCGACGATCCGCTTGCCGATCTCGGCGAGCAGCACGCGGCGGGTGTTGGCCACCTCGCGAACCGCGTCGAGATCCCGCTCGGGATCAACGAACGGCAGCGGCGTCGGACCGGGATCTTCGACCACGATCTCGTCCGGGCTCTCCGGGAAAGGGGACACAGGACCCCTATCGGACATCGCTACCCATGGCGCACCAGAATGCCACGCCCGCGCGACGCACGCCATGGGCGCGGGCTTGAAAACGGGCCGCGGAAGCGATACCTCAAGGGCTCAAGGAGAGCGCCCATGACCCGTCCACGACACACTCTGATCCTGTTCGCCGCCGTCGCCGGGCTCGCGCTGTGCGCGCTGGCGCCGCGCGCCGCCCACGCGCAGGCGAAAGGGCGAATCTACGTCAGCGACGTCGAGTTCGGTTCTTACGGGTCCGAAAAAGACATGGCCGGCGCGATCAAGCGGCAATCGAAGACGACGATCAAGGAAGAGGGCGGCACCTGGCCCCTCAACTTCATGATCTTCCTGAACGCCGCGCCGGGCGCCGACAAGATCAACATCGTCTACTACGACCTCTCGAAGAAGCACGAGCAGGTCGACTTCTCCGAGGTCGGCGTGAAGCCGGACCAGAAGATCGTCCAGCTCAACAGCCAGGCGGTGTCGAAGGAGAAGGGCTTCGTCAAAGGCCACAAGTACGAGATCCGCGCGACGCGCCTGATCGGCGGCAAGGAGAAGGTCTTCGCGAAGGCCACCATTCAATTGAAGTGAAGTGACTCGCTGGTTCGTCGCGCTCGCGCTGGCCGCGGCGGTAGGCTCGTCGTGCGGCGCGCGCGATCGCGGGCGCGAACCGCCCCCGCGCTACCGCGATCCCGATCTGCCCGTGAACGATCGGGCGGCCGACCTCGTCGGCCGCATGACGGTCTCCGAGAAGATCGCGCAGACGATGACCGCGGCGCCCGCGATTCCGCGCCTGGGCGTGCCCGCCTACGAATGGTGGAGCGAAGCGCTGCACGGCGTGGCGCGCGCCGGCCGCGCGACCGTGTTTCCGCAGGCGATCGCGATGGCCGCCACCTTCGACGACGCGCTGGTGAAGCGCGTCGCGGCCGTCGTCTCCGACGAGGCGCGCGCGAAGTTCAATCAGGCGCAGGCGCGCGGCGACCGCGGGCGCTACCACGGGCTGACGTTCTTCTCGCCCAACATCAACCTGTTCCGCGATCCGCGCTGGGGCCGCGGCCACGAGACGTTCGGCGAGGATCCGCTGCTGACGTCGCGCATGGGCGTCGCGTTCATCACCGGCATGCAGGGCGACGACCCGCACTACTGGAAGACGATCGCGACCGCCAAGCACTTCGCGGTGCACAGCGGTCCCGAGGCTGACCGCCACTCGTTCGACGCCCGCCCCAGCGCGCACGATCTCGCCGACAGCTACTTGCCGCACTTCGAGCAGGCGGTGCGCCAGGGCCGCGTCGCCTCGGTGATGGCGGCGTACAACTCGGTCAACGGTGCGGCGTGCACCGCGAACCCGACGCTGCTCGACGATACGCTGCGCAAGCGATGGGGCTTTCTCGGTTACGTCGTCGGCGACTGCGGCGCGATCGACGACATCTGGAGGCATCACAAGCAGGCAGCGGGTCCGGCGGAGGCGTCCGCGGCGGCGCTTCGCGCAGGCACGGATCTCGACTGCGGTCGCACGTACCGCAACCTGGACGTCGCGCTCGCGCGCGGCCTCATCACGGAGGCCGATCTGGATCGCGCGCTGGTGCGCCTGTTCGCGGCGCGCTTCCGCCTCGGGTTGTTCGATCCGCCAGAGCGCGTCCCCTGGTCGGGTTACGGGCCGGAGCGGATCGAGTCGCCGGAACACCTGAAGCTGGCGCGCGGGGTCGCGGCGCGATCGCTGGTGCTGCTCGAGAACCGCGGCGTGCTGCCGCTGGCGCCGTCGATCCGGCGCCTGGCCGTCGTCGGTCCCATGGCAGATGACCTGCCGGTGCTGCTCGCGAACTATCACGGCATCCCGTCGCACCCGGTGAAGCTGCTCGACGGCGTGCGCGACGCCGCGCGCGCCCGCGGCGTCGCCGTCGACTACGCGCCGGGCGCGCGGCTTGTCGAGACGACGCCCGCCGCGATCGCGAAAGCCGTCGCCGTCGCGCGCGCCGCCGACGCCGTCGTCGCGTTCGTCGGCCTCGATCCGCGCCTCGAGGGCGAGGAGTTCG
>DATMZL010001141.1:0-2748 GCA_035607075.1 Polyangia bacterium | reverse complement strand
GGCCAGCAGGAGCTGATCATCACCGACTGCGGCTACCCGTACGCGAGCACGAATCCGCTGACCAGCACGGTGTTCAACGAGAACGAGGTGCTGCGCGCGATTCGACCGGCGGGGTCGTGGCCGAACGGGATCGTGCAGATGTTCTACAACGACGAGCACGCGCTTACGCTGGGCGTGCGCCAGGTTGCGGTGAAGACGGGCGCCGGCGCGACCGGCACCATGACGACGGACTATCCGGTCACGCCGCTCGCGGTGAATCCCAGCAGCGCGCTCAATCCGAACGTCGGCACGACCGCTCTGGCCGGTGACCAGAGCGGCCTCGACGCCTCGTTGCGGCCGATGTGGCCGGCGCTCTTCATCACGGACATCACAACCAACGCCTCCAACACCGACGGCGACTGGCAGATGGGTGGGCGGCCGATCGCGCCGAGCGCGATCTTCGGAAGCTGGAAGGCGGCCGTGCGCACGGTCGACATGACGAAGAACCCCGCGGTCACGACGATCACGCCGGACGCGGATCCCACCAAGAATAACTGGAGCCTGGCCGGCGGCGATCCGGTTCCGACCGGGCTTTCGAACGAGGGTTACGGGGCCGAGGCGCGCTGGAATGTGTCGCTCGTGCCCGGGCGTTCATACCGCCTGCAGGTGCTCGTGCACGACGGTGATCAGAACAAGGGCGGCGGCGACTCGGGCGAAGCGTGCGTCCTGTTCTGCGCTGGTGGCGGCAACTGCGGCAACGACGAGGGTTGTCCGATCACCGGTACCGGCGGCTCGGGCGGTACGGAGTGCCCGAACAACGCCCCCGCGTGCGGGCCGGGCGGGATTCCGCCGGCTTCGTGTCCGACGGGGACGGTCTGCGCGAACGGTTGCTGTCTTCCCACGCCGGGTTGAGCGGCAGCCCGCAGTCGATCAGCGCCGGCGCCGGCGCGACACGGCCGCGACGCCCGCGAGCAGCATGCACGCGAGGCCCGAGCTGGGCGTGCTTGGCGTGATATCGCAGCTGCAACCGCTCGGGCCCGCTATCGCCACACCACCGTCGCTATCACCGCCGGTCGCGCCGCCAGCGCCGCCACCATCGTCGGGCGTCGCGCCGGTCGATCCACCCAGCCCGCTCGCGCCTGCGCCGCCGGTCGTGCCCGCTGCGCCGGTCGCACCCGCGCCGCCGGTCGTCCCCGCTGCTCCCGTCGTGCCCGCGGCGCCGCCCGTCGTGCCCGCGCTTCCCGTTGCCCCCGCGCCGCCGGACGTGCCGGCACTGCCGGTCGCGCCGCCGGCGCCCGATGCGCCGCCGGCGCCCGATGCGCCGCCGGCGCCGCCCGTGCCGGTGCCGCCTGGGTTGCAGCCGGTGAGCGAGAGCGTCGTCGATCCGCCCGCCGGTAAATCGAGATAAGCGATCGTCTGCTGACCGTAGATCTCGGCGTCCGCCGTGCAGAGGCCGGTGACGGGGATCCGTGCGGCGTTCGCGACCCGCACGGTCATGCTGGTGCCGGCCTCGATCGTCGCGCTGACGCCGGACGCGTCGAGCCGCATCCGATCGGTCACGCGCGTCGCCAGCTCGTCCATGTTCGGGCTCAAGATGGGAAACGTGGCGCTCGCCAGGTAACGGTCGATCGTCGCGCCCAGCAGATCGGTGAGCAGGCTCCGCCCGCCCCCGTAGTCGCGCGTGTTCGCCTGATGGAACATCCAAGGATCGTTCGCGCCGCTCAGCAGGTAGCCGGCGAGCACGCGGCTCTCGGCGGTGACGATCTGGTCGAAGGTCTGCATCTTATGGTCGCGATCGTTGTCCGCGTTGATCCATTCCGAGGGCAATGATGTGTCGTAGTCGAGGTCGGTCGGGAAGCGTGGGATCTCCAGGATCCCGGGGACCAGCGCGTTCCAGATGCCGGCGTTCGGCGAGGGATTGTCCTGTCCGTCGACGGACGTGTCGCTGACCAGCTGGCGGATCCCGATGTCGTACGCCGCCTGCATCACGCTCGCGTTGTCGAGTCCGGTGATCCCCGGCGTCACCAGGTTCTGCACGCTGTACGGATTCAGGTCCAGGTGGCGAAGCGTCTGATGGTTCTGGGTGAACTCGCTGAACGCGTCGGCGTAGGTCATGTTCGTCATGTCGGCGTGATCCCAGGTGTGGCTGATCCACGCGAACACCGGGCCCAGCGCGACCGCCTTGGCCGTCAGGGGATCGGCGGCGACGCCGCCCGATCCTTGCAGGTTCGCCGCCCACGCCAGCCGCAGACCCGCGACGAGCGGGTTCGCGCGGCGGGCGGTCTGCCAGTCGGCGAGCAGCTGCATGTCGTGATCGGTCATCCGGTAGGTGGCGCCCGTCTCCGGATAGAGGGTGCTGGCCAGGAACAGATCGTCAATCTGCGCTTGCAAGTAAACGTGCCGCTCGCCAACGAACAACCCGCGCGTCGCCCAGCTGACCAGGCCGTAACCGAGCTGGAGCGTGTGGAACGCGTTCGGCGCCTGCGCGAACGTCAGCGCGAGCGCCTCGCGCCCGTCGGGGAAGGTTGTCGTGGCTGCGTAGACGTTGCCCGCGTCGTCGGTGAGCAACGGGACGGTTTGCGCGCCGGCGGCGTGCGCAGGATAGGCAAACCCCGCGTCGATCGTGATCGGATTGGCGCAGTTCAGGCCGGCGAACGCCGCCGCGCCCGCGGCGCTGCAGCGGACCTGGATCGGAGTCTTCGCCGGATCGATCGACCCGCCGGTGCTCACCAGACCGTAGACGCTGTTCGGGAACGCGTACACCGCCAC
>DATMZL010001501.1:0-2267 GCA_035607075.1 Polyangia bacterium | reverse complement strand
GCAGCACCGTTGGCCCGCGCGAAGAATCGATGCCGCTCCTGCTGCGCGTCCGTCAGGAGCACGGTGTGGGCGCGCTGCGCGGACAGGTCTACGTCGTCGCCGGTTACGCGATGAACCCGACGACCAGTGTGGACGCGTACGACCCGGTGACCAAACTTTGGCGCGGCGTCGCGAGCGTCGCCGTCGCGTTGCAACACCCGAACGTCGGCGTCGTCCACGATCGCCTGATCGTCGCCGGTTACTACCAGGGCCAGGGAACCGGCTCGCCGCAGGGCGCGGTCTACGCGTACGACGCCGATCGCGATCGCTGGGACACGCTGCGCTCGCTGCCCGCCGGGACCGAACGCGCCGCCGGCTGCGTCGCCATCCTGAACGAGAAGCTCTACCTGTTCGGTGGCGCGCGCGGCGCCGGCAACACGGTCGCCGACGCGTCGGTCTACGATCCGGTCGCCGACACGTGGCAGATGCTTCCCAGCATGCCCGTGCGGAAGGAGCACTGCGCGGCCGGCGCGATCAACGGCAAGATCTACATCGCAGGCGGCCGCACCGACGGCATCGAAGGCTTCGAGCCCACGACGCTGGAGTTCAACCCGGCGAGCCCCGGCTACACGCAGAAGAAGGCTATTCCCACGCCGCGCGGCGGCTGCGCGTCCGCCGTCGTCGGGAACAAGCTCTATCTCTTCGGCGGCGAGGGCAACCCGAACAGCACGGCCGGCGTGTTCCCGAACGTCGACACCTACGACCCGGCGACCGACAGCTGGCAGGCGCTGCCCGATCTCGCGATCCCCCGCCACGGCTTCGGCGCCGCCGTCATCGACGGGCGCGTCTACCTGCCGGGCGGCGCCTCACGCCAGGGCGGCGCCGCCGTCGACACCGGCAGCATCTACTACGTTCAATAGGGGACGCTTCCCTAACCGATGAACATGTCCTCGCCGCCGCGGCGGGGCGGGGCGCCGGTCGCGAAGCGGGCAGGGGACCACGCGTTCAGGAATTCGTGGCGCGGGCCGCCGCGCAGGAAGGCGGCGAGGTGGCGCGCGACGACGGGCGCCATCATGAAGCCGTGGCCGCGGAACCCGCACACGACGTGAAAGCCGGGCACGTCGGCAAGCTCGCCGACGATCGGATCGCCGTCTGGGCTGATGTCGTACGGGCCGGCCCACTGGCGCACGACCTTCACGTGCCCGAGGATCGGCATCAGCTCGACGAGCGCGCGCGCCATCGTCGTCGTGAACGCAAGCCGCGAGCCGAGCCGCACCTGTCCGCCGTCGTCGTCGTCGGGCATCGAGACGCCGCCGACCAGCTCGCCGCGCAGCGACTGCGACACGTAGAGGCCCGTCTCGGAGACGGTGACCATCGGTTTCAGGAACGGCTTCAGCGGTTCGGTCGACAGGATCTCGTGACGTTGGGGGCGGTTGGGCAGCGACGCGCCCACGAGGCGCGCGACCTCGGGCGACCAGGCGCCCGCCGCGCAGACGATCCGCGCCGCCTTGAACGTCCCGCCCGGCGTCGTGATGCGAAAGCCGCCTCCGCGCCGCTCGATCGCCGTGACCGGCGTCGACGTGTGGATCGCGACGCCGCGCTTCGCGGCCGCGTGCGCGTAACCCCACAGGAACGGCCAGGGAAACACGATGCCGTCGGTCGGGTTGTAGCAGGCGGCGACGAAGCGATCGCTCGCCAGCTCGGGGACGAGCGCGCGCGCTTCCTCGGGCGCGATCATCTGCGTGCCCAGGCCGCAGCGCGCCTGCACGGCGACGTTGCGTTCCAGGCGCCGCGCCGCCGCCTGCGTACCGGCGAGAAACAGGTAGCCGCCCCGTCGCATCCAGACGTTGATGCGCATGCGCTTCGCGAAGTGCGCGCAGATCTCCATCGACTCCTGCATCAGGCGCACGTTCATCTCGGTCGACCACTGCTGGCGGATGCCGCCGCCGTTGCGGCCCGACGCGCCCCAGGCCAGGTGGTGCGCCTCCAGCACCACCACGTCGGTCACGCCCCGCTCGGTCAGGTTGTAGGCCAGGGCCAGGCCCATGATGCCGCCGCCCACGATCGCGTACTCCGCCTCGGCCCGCAGAGGGGCGCTGGAGGTGGGCAATGGCGCGAGCCTGGACATCAGGAGTCTTGCTTGCTTGTGGCGCGTCCCTTCACGAAGTACTTGAGCTCTGTGGGGGCCAGGGGCGGGCGGCTGGTGAAGGGCTGGAGCGCCGCCGGGTCGCGGCCGGTCACGGCGGCCAGGTGAAGGGCGACGTTGCGCAGGCACTCCTTGCCCTGGC
>DATMZL010000989.1:0-4209 GCA_035607075.1 Polyangia bacterium | reverse complement strand
CGCGTCGCCAAGATCGCGGCCGCGCTCGCCAAGCTGCCGGCCCGCGTCGTGCGCGATCGCTACGGCGAGCTCTTCGGTAAGACCGTGCACGGCAACTACGGCCAGGAGACGTGCGCCGACGACGAGATCGCGTTCATTCGCGAGCAGGTCGCCGAAACGCAGCGCAGGGAGATCGAAGAGCTCGAGGGAAAGCTGACGAAGCTGATAGCGCTGTACGCGGCTGCGGCCAAGGCAGGCGACGGCATGATGGCCGTCGTGGTCTGAGCGTCTGCGAGATCAGGTCGCCGACGAAGGAATGCGGCCGACGCGCGTCCGGATCTCGAGGACGATGCCCTGGCCCATCTCGGTCGCCATCCGTTCCAGGATGTCGGCGCGCAACAGCGTCAGCTCGTGAGCCAGCGCGGACGTCTCGACGCGGATGAACAGCGTCGTCCCCGCCAGCCGTTCGGGCAGCGAGCGCGCGCGCAACATGTTGCCGACGACGCGCGTATAGCAATCGAACACGCGAAACTCGAGGGCGCGGCCGGTGCCGCCGAGCCGCCCGAGCACCTCGCCGACGAGATCCGCGGCGATCGTGGGGGCGGGTGCAGAAGGACGCTGCGGACCGCGTGCGCGGGGTCGCTGGTAGTGCAACCGCGGGTCGGTACGCATGAACCCAGGATACAGATCGGGCGTCGCGGATCGCAACTTCAAAAGGGGGTAGATTTGCGCGTATGCGAAAAAATATTTCGACGGAAAGCGCGCCGAAGGCGATCGGTCCGTACGCGCAAGCGGTGATCGCGCCGGCGGGCAACCTGGTCTTCTGTTCGGGGCAGATTCCCCTCGATCCGAAGACGGGCGAGATGGTCGGCGCCGGCGACGTACGCGTGCAATGCGAGCGCGTGCTGGAAAACCTCGGCGCCGTTCTGACGGCGGCGGGCGCGTCGTTCGCGTCGGTCGTGAAGACGACGATCTTCCTGGCGGATCTCCAGGACTTCGGCGCGGTGAACGAGGTGTACGGGCGATACTTCGCAAAGGATCCGCCCGCGCGCGCGACCGTTCAGGCGGCGGGCCTGCCCAAGGGCGCGCTCATCGAGATCGAGGCGATCGCCGCCCTGTGAGCGAGGCTAAGTGGAGGCCGCGGCTTTTATCGAATTCGCCTTCCCGGGGGTGAGAAGGCTCCCGCTGGCAACCTCGGGAAGAAGCGCTGATTCGGGCGGGGCAGGGACGTCGGCGAACGCCGCCTTCCAGTCGGCGAAGCGACCGCCGGCGCGCGCCGCGCGCGCCGCGGCCCGCCCCACATCCATCCCGCCCTGCGCCAGCCGGTACTCGACCCACGCCCATTTCGGTGACGTCGGCCGCAGCGTCACGCGGCCTGCGACGGCGGCGCGCAGCCGCGCCAGCTTCGCGTCCAGCACATCGATCGACTCGAAGGGCGCGCCGTCGAGCGGCGTGTTGCGCTTGGCGACGAACGGCGCGATCCCCAGCACCACGCGGGGCGCGATGCGCGCGAGCTCCCCGCTGAACCGCCCGAGCTCGTCGATGTCCGCCATCGTTTCGCCAGGCAGGCCCAGCATCATGTAGAGCTTCAGCGACTTCATCTCGTGCGCGCGCGCCAGCTCCGCCGCCCTGATCAGATGGCGTTCCTTGGTCTTGCGCTGGATGCGATCGCGCATCGCCTCGGACGCGCCGTCCGCCGCGGTCGTCAGCGTGCGGTAGCCGCCGCGCTTGAGCAGGCCGACGATCTCGTCGTCCAGGCGATCCGCGCGCAGGCTGGAGATGCCGACCTCGCGGCCGGTCTCGACGATGTGGCGCAGGATCTCCGGGAGGCCGGGGTGGTCGGTGACGGCGGCGCCGACAAGGCCGACACGGCGGGCGTCGTCGGGGATCAACGACTTCACCTTCGCGGGCGCCACCAGACGCATGCCGCCGTTGGTCGACCGGCGCATCACGCAGTAGGTGCAGCCGCGGTGACAGCCGCGTTCCGGCTCGATCAAGAACATGTCGGAGAGCTCTGTGTGCGGCGTCCGGATGCGCGAGTACGCGGGCAGGTTCTCGTCCTTCGCCTTTGCGATCGCAGGCAGGCGCGCGCCGTGAATCGACGGAACGTAGAAGCCGGGGCGCGCGGCCAGGCCTGCGAGCAACGACGCGCGATCGGGCTCGTCGCGCAGGGCATCGCAGAGCTCGGGCAGCGTCTCCTCGGTCTCGCCCAGCAGCATGACGTCGGCGTAGGGCGCCGCCGGGATCGGGTTCGAGAACGTGAGCGGACCGCCGATCACGACCAGCGGGACCTTGCCCCTGCCGACGCCGGCGGCCACGGCGCGCTCGTCGGCGAACGCCGGGATGCCGGCCAGATCCAGGCAATCAACAAGGCCCGCCAGCTCCAGTTCGTAGGCGAGCGAGAACGCGACGATCGAGAAATCGCCTACCGGTCGCGCCGATTCGTACGTGCGGAGCGGCTCGCGGGCGTCGCGCGCGGTCGCCGCGTCATCGGGGAGGAACGCGCGCTCGGCCGCGAAGTCCGGCATCCCGTTCAGCATCCGGTAGACCGTCTGGAAGCCGAGCGACGACATCCCGACCGTGTACGGGCTCGGGTAGCAGAGCGCGATCGCGCGCGTCGCCTGCTTGTGAATGGTGCCGACCTCGGCCGCCAGCCGCTCCGCGCGGACCTGCTCGAAACTTCCGTTACGCAAGGCCGCGAATTCTACCCGAACCCGGCGAAATCGCCCGGATTCCCGGACCGGAAGGTCACTCGCAGCGCGCGTGGGGCTGGATGTCGCGGGCGCCGAGCAAGGGCAGGATCTCCTTGTCTACGATCGCGCGGACCTCCTCGTAGGGCATCGAGTCGGGCACACCGAAGAGGTAATCGATGTTCACCACGAAGAGCTCACCCTCGGAGAGGACACGGATGTCCGTCAACCTATCCCTGAGCGTCTCCGACCACATGTACACCCCGCAGTACTCGCTGTCGCCTCTGTGCCACTTCAGCGAGCTCTTCCGCTGGAGAACCTCCCACATCTCGTTGAACGTGAGGTCGCTGCGGAATGACAGCGCCAGGTGGCGGTCTGTCTTTTGGTCCGGGAGCGAGCCTCCCGACCGGCGGCCCGCGGTCGCCGCGCCCCAGAGCAGCACCAGCAGTCCGATCACGAGCAGGAGCCGGCCCGGCAGGAAGGAGTGGTTCATGGCTAGTCGGGCCACCCCTCGTGGGGCTGGATGTCGCGGGCGCCGAGCAGGGGAAGGATCTCCTTGTCGACAATCGAGCGGACCTCCTCGTAGGGCATCGAGTCCGGCACGCCGAAGAGGTAACTCATACTCACCACGAAGCGAACGCCGTCGTCGTCGACGAAGATGCGGAAAGACGTCAAGCCATCCCGCAGCGTCTCCGACCACAGGTACACCTTCGCGTACCGATCGCTGTCGGCGCCCCGCCACTTCAGCGAGCTCTTCTGGTTGAGCACGTGCCACACCTCGTCGAGCGTCGCGAGGTCGCTGCGGAAGGAGAACGCGAGGTGGCGGTCCGAGGTGCTCACACCACCCGTCTTTTTCATGTCTGTCCGGACGAGTATCGGCGTGAAAGTCGCGGCCCAGCAAGGCGCCAGCCGCGTCGCGGCAGTCAGGGCGCGCCGGCGCCGTAGACGGCCCGGTCGAAAATGGCGAGCGGCCGGCCGGCCGCGCTCTCGAAGACGCGCCGGAGATCGGCCGTGCGGGAAGACCCGTCGCGCACCGCAGCTTGCGTGAACGCGCGGACCGCCGACCAGAACGCCTGGTCGCCGATCTCGTCGCGCAGCACATAGAGCACGCGCGGCCCCTTGCCGTAGACGAGCTTGCGGGGGAGTTGGCCCGAGCGCGCGTCGGGGCCGAGCGCGAGCGCGCCGTCTCCGCCGGACGCGCGGAACGCTTCGTAGCGCGTGCGATTCAGGTCGCGTTCGCGCTCGTACGCGGCGCGGCCCCAGCGGCGTTCCTTGTACGCGGCCGTCATGAACACGGCGAACGCCTCCTGGATCCAGAAGTCGCCCCAGGTCAGGCAGGTCGCCGCGTTTCCCCACCACTGGTGCGCGAGCTCGTGCGCGGCGAGCCAGTCTTCCTTGGGGTCGGCGATCCACGCCGCCGCGAATTCCGTGCCCAGCGCCGACCAGCTCGCCATCTCTTGCGCCGGGTCGCCGTCCACGAACGCGACGCCGTAACGACCGCCCGGAAACGGCACGCCGCTCGCCTCCGCGAAGAAGCGGA
>DATMZL010000803.1:0-12077 GCA_035607075.1 Polyangia bacterium | reverse complement strand
CGGTGCCTGCCGTCGCGCCGCCCCGCCCGGCGCTCGCACCGCCGGTGCCTGCCGTCGATCCACCGCTGCCACCGCTGCCACCGCTGCCACCGCTGCCACCGCTGCCACCGCTGCCACCGCTGCCACCGGTCCCTGCCGCGGCTTCGCCGGCGCCGCCGCCCGTCGCTGACGCGCCGCCCGTGCCGGTGGTTCCACCGTGCGAAACACCGCCCCCGCTGCCGGCTGAAGCACCGCCCGTCCCGTTGCCGTGATCGGGTGACGCATTGTTGCACCCGGCCACGACAGCAAGGACCAGGAAGACACCACCGGCGCGGAAAGCTGAACGAGGCATGTCTCTCCATGCCGCAACTGTCCGGATCAGATCACGGAAGTTGCTCCGCAGCGACGGTCAGCGCCCGATGTCGGTGACGCTGTCCCGGTTGTCGAACATCAGCGACTGCGTGACGTGGCCGATGAACTGGAGGCCGTTGACCGTCAGGCTGCCGGTCACGGTCGCCGGGCGCGTGGTCGCCTTGATCTGGTCGGTCCGGAAGCTGTTGTCGGGGAACGTGATCTTGTCGTGCTCGTTGGTGAATGCGGTGATGCTGCCGCCCTGCAGAGTCAGAGCGGCGACGAGCGTGCCGGCGGGCAGGCCCGTGAAGATGTCCGTGAGCGGGATGGTCCCGGTGAGAGTCGCCTTTCGCGGCGTCAACGCGTTGAAGCCGCCCTCCAGCTGGCCGGTCGCGATGCTGGTGGCGCCGGTGCACGAATCGGCGACGACGAAGCTGACCGACACCGCGTTGATCAGCGTCTTGCCGGACACGCGCGACGTCACGAACGTATCCTCGCCGAACGCGCTGACCGACACGTCCGAGCTGCCCGCCGACCCGTCCGCGCAGGTCTCGGGCGTGCTGATCAAGAACTCCACGTCGGCCGCCTTGCCCTTGAGCGTCTGGTGCTCGACGACGCCGGCGCGCGCCGTGCCGACAGCCGCCAGGGACAGCAGGACAAAACCAGCTCCGATGATTCCGAGTCTTCGCGTCGCTCGCATCGATCTACCTCCTGAAGGTTGGACAACAGGGGACATTCCCGGTGCGCGGCGGAAGTGATCGAAACAGTTTGCCGTCGGGCGCGCCCTACATACGGACGGCGCTGTATCCGGAACGCCAGCTTCAGGCGTGTGGGGCGAGGCCGACGCGCGCGCGCAGGTCGTCGGGAACACGGAAGGCGGGATCCGCGGCCTCCCGTTCGGCGATCTCTGCGAGCGGGCGCAAAACCGTTCCTCCCGCGTCGAGGAGCAGACCAAGAATCCGCCACGCACCAGTCCCGAGCGCGAGATCCGCGGCCGCTTGGCCGTCGACCTTCACCGTGACGTCGACGCCCTTGCCGATCAGCATCACGACCAGATCATCGTCGCCGGCGAGGACCGCCTGTCGGAGCGGCCCGCCGCCCCAGCCGATGTGCAGCGGGGCGACGCCCTCTTCGATCAGCCGGTCGATGGCGCGAATGTCACCCCGCAACAGCGCGGCCGCGAGCGCTTGTTCGTGGCTGTACGTCTGGATCTGCTTCGGAAGGTCGATCTTTCCACCGGCCTCGCGAATCGCTTTTTCCAGATCGGGCGCGCTGCTCTGATAAACGATCGCCAGCGACCAGGGCGTCTCGCCAACCCGATTCGGACGTTTCGGATCGGCCTCTGCGGCCAGCAGCGTCGTCGCGGCCTCGATGCGACCCTGGATGACGGCACAGTGAAGCAGCGTGTCTCCGCGGGCGTTCGTCAACCTCACGTCGGGTTTCGCGGCGAGCGGTTCACCGCGATAAAGCGCATGGAAGGCGTCCGGATCGCGCTCGTGCCGAACGGGGACGTGCGGCCGGTGCTCCACACCCAAAAGCGCGGCGGTGCCGGCGCGCAATCGCGCGGCCTGCCGGGCGGTCTCGCCTCCCTTCGCCGCGAGATCGGGATCGGCACCCGCCGCCAGTAAATCCCGCACCTGTTCAACGTTCCCAGCGATCACTGCGGCGTATAGAGGCGTCGCGCCTTCGGCATCCGCCCGATCCACGCGCGTGACAGGCGCGAGAAGTTTGACGCACGCGTTGTTGTGCGCCTCCCGCGCCAGATCGAGCGGTGTCTTCAGTACCTGGTTGCGAACGTTCGGGTTCGCGCCTCGTTCGAGCAGGAGCCGGCAGATGTCCTGCGATCCCGCCTGCGCCGCCGCGTGCAAGGGCGTCCAGCCGCCCCGGCGCGGCGTGACCTTGGCGCCTGCGCCGAGCAGCACGTTCACGACGTCGAGCTGATTTGCTCCCGCCGCCTGACGCAGCGGATCGCCGCGGTTCACGTCTGCGCCGCGCGCGAGCAGCGCCTCCACCAGGCCCGTATGGCCCCGCTTGGCTGCGGCTCCGAGAACCGACGTCGTGATGCCGTAGCTCTCGTCGCTGGTATTCGGGTCCGCGCCGTGCGCGAGCATCTCCATCGCGATCTCGGGCGTCTCCAGCCGTGCAGCCGCGATGAACGGAGGATGGACGCCTGCGCTGCAGACGTCCGCAGACATCCCGCCTTCGAACAGCGCCGTCATCGTGTCGAGATCGAGGTCGACGTAGCAGAGGAGGTGGGCGGGCCCGACGCGCTCCGGGGGGACCTCCGTCAGCACGTCGAAGATCGCGTCGGCGACGCCGCGCTGGTCCGACTTGGCCGACTCGTAGGCGGTGTTGCCCGTGATCGGATCGGTCAGCGTCGCGTCAGCACCGAGCTCCAGCAGCGCCTTCGCGATCGCCGGGCCGTCTGGATCGTTTCCGGCCCTGACGCCCGCGATCCGGAGCAGCGGCGTCGCGCCGAGCCCGTCGCGGGCATTGAGATCTGCGCCGTGACGCACGAGCATGCGCAGCACATCGATCTTCTTCTCGACGGGGATCGTGACATTCGATCGCTTCTGGACCGCGATGTGAACGGCGCGCGTTCCCTTGCAATCGATCTCGAGGTTGGCGCCTCGCTGGGCAAGCAGATCGACGATCGCGGCATGTCCGGATGCGGCGGCCAGAAACACCGCCGTTTGGCCGACGTCGTCCGTACCGTCGAGATCCGTCGTGATCGGGGCGAGCCGTCTCACGATCTCGACATGACCGTCGCGAGCTGCGGCGAGCAGCGCGCGCGAGCGCCCGCCGGCGTCAGGGGAGGCGCCCAGCGCAAGCAGCCGGTCGACCCAATCGAGCCGCCCCGACCGGGCGGCAATCGACAAGGGGCTGTAGCCGTCCCGGTTTGCGATCTTCGGCGAGGCGCCGCGCGCGAGCAGCGACTCGGTAACATCCAGGGCGTCAGCGGCGAACGCGCTCATCAGCGGGCTCGCGCCGGTGGAATCGAGGACGTCGACCGGAACACCCGCATCAAGCAGGCGCTGCACCGACGCGACGTCATTCTTTTCGGCCGCGCGGTGCAGCTCCGTTCCCCGCATGTCGCATCGGTGGGCGCCATGCGCCTCGAGCGCTTCGCAAGCGCTGCCGTGTGAACGCGCCGCTGCCATCATCCAGGCGGTCCAGCCGAACGGTCCGGCGCGGAGATCGGCGCCGTGCCGGAGCAACAGGTCCATCACCTCGGCGTTGCCGCGTGTCGCGGCGATGTTGAGCAGGGGCGTACCCGACTCATTGATGATGTTGGGATTCGCGCCCGCCTCGAGCAGCATCTGGAGGATGCGTGGCGTTTGCTGCGCGAACCACAGGGGGCTCGAACCGCCCGCGACGCTGCTGTTCGGGTCGGCGCCGAGCGACAGCAGAAGCTTCACGATCGCCTCGCTGCCTTTCATGGTCGCGCGCACGAGCGGCGTGATGCCTGCTCGATTCGCCGTTTCGAGCTTCCCGCCGCGCGCGGACAGGGCCGCCACCGCGTCCGCTCGGTTCCACCCGACGGCGGTCGCGAGCGCGGTGTCTCCCTCGCCGTCGACCTCCTCGATATCGGCGCCGGAGGCGAGCAGCGCCTCGATACGTTCCACCGAGCCGGCCTCGGCGGCAGCGACGATCGGGGGCTTGCCGGCCGCTCTTTTTCCGGCGGCGGGCGCACCCAGGACCAGCAGCGCCTGCAACAGCTCGGTCCGGCCGTTCTTGGCGGCGTCGACGACGGCGCTCACCAGCGTCGCGTGCTCGTCCGGTTCGAGCCCGTGATCGATGACGATCCGCTCCGCTTGCTCGCGCGTCACCGGCCAAGTATCGCCCCGAGCCGCATGACACGAAAGTCGCGGATCACGGCAGCCGGGCGTCCGCGCGACGCGGAAAAGCGGTGACGATCCGCGGGCATGATTCCTGCTGTGCGCGACGGCCAAACAACATGTCACGGTCGCATATTGCATTGCCGATCGCGCTCGCCGTCGTCGCGACGGTGCTGACGACGGCGCGCGCTCGCGCCGAGGTCGAGACCTTTCGCGACCCCGAGCGCAAAGCCAAGGTGATGGCCGTGCTCCCCAAGCTGGAGGCGCGCCTCGCGGCGGAGGTCGCCGCCCAGAGAATACCGGGACTTGCGTTCGGGGTCGTGCTCGACGGCGAGTTGGTGTTCGCGAAGGGGTTCGGCGTCGCCGACCTCGACGACAAGCGTTCCATCGATGCCGACACGGTGTTTCGCATCGGATCGATCACGAAGACGTTCACCAGCCTCGCCATTCTCAAGCTACGCGACGCGGGGAAGCTGTCGCTCGACGATCCGATCACGCGGACCCTGCCGGAGCTCAAGGCGCTCCGCTACCCGACGCGCGACTCAACGCCGATCACGATCCGGCAGCTCCTCACGCACACCTCGGGGCTGCCGCAATTCGGGAACCACTCCCACGCGCAGCGCGACCACGAGCTCACGGAACGCGATCTCTTGAAGCACTTACCAGACGTCGCGATGTTGTCGGCGCCGGGGGCCGCCTTCAGCTACTCGAGCTTCGGTACGGGACTGCTGGGCCTGGTGGTCAAGCGGCTGTCCGGCCAGCGTTACCGCGACTACGTCTCGACCAAGATCCTCGCGCCGCTCGGGATGCGTTCGACCTACTGGGCCGACAAGGACGTACCGAAAGGACGGCTCGCGACCGGCTACGTTCCGGGCGCCGCCGGTCCGACCAGGATCGTCCCCTGGAACCTCGGCGAGATGGAGGCGGCGGGCGGCCTGTTCACGTCGCTGCGCGATCTCGCGCGCTACGCGGCCTTCCAGCTCGCGGCGTATCCGCCGCGCGATGATCCGGAGACAGGTCCGGTGCGCCGCAGCTCGGTGCGCGAAGCGCACGCTGCCGGGCGCCTGATGAAGCTCTGGGTGGGGCTCCACGAGCCGTCCGCCGAGAACCCGTCGCTGGTGCGCGCCTGGGCGCAGAGCGTCGGGCTCGCGTGGTTCGCGTTCAAGACCTGCGAGCTCGAGCAGATCGTCGGGCACATGGGGGCGCTCGACGGCTACTCGGCCGGGATCGAGGTCTACCCGGAACGCGGCTTCGCGCTCCTGTCGCTGTCCAATTACCACGAGACGCCCAACCGGGATCTCATCGTTCAGGCACGCGACATCCTGATCGAGTCGAAGGCGCTCGCGCCGCGCACGCGGCCCGCCAGCCCGGCCCTCACGCGCGCGATGGCCGCGCTCGTCGACGTGTACGGGGACTTTGGCGAGGACAAGTACCGCAAGGTCTTCGCGAAGCTGTACGTCGACGCGTTCTCAACGGACGAGACCGCGCTCGACGCCACGCGCATGAAGCGGGTCAACGGCGCGTGCAAGGACCCGACGCCGCTCGAGATCCGGAATGACTTCAGCGGTGTGTTCTCGGCGACCTGCGAGCGCGGCCGCGTCGAGTACGACGTGCAAATCGACGCCGACGGTCGGTTCGTCGACGTCAGGCTCGCGTCGCGCGACGTCCCGCCGTCGCCCGCCGTGGCGCGCGCGGCGGCGCGCATCGCGGCCCTCATCAAGCGATGGGACGCCGCGAGTTACGACGCCGTCGTCACCTTCAAGAAGCCCACCACCCAAGCCCTGTTCGAGCAATTGCACGCCGATCACAAGGCGTGCACCGTCGGCGCGCCGCTCGAGGGCGAAGGGGACGCGAGCGCGGTCGTCTCGCTCGACTGCGCGGCGGGCGGCCCCCTCCGGCTGGCGCTCACCGTCGACGCGACCGGCGAGCGGGTGAACCGCATGACCATCACGCCGCTGCGCGCGTCGAAAACGACGGGCCAATGCCCCGAACGTTGAGCTGTATGATGATCAGCGGGAGCGACCACGAATTTCGCTTCCGACGGTCGCGTGCGTGTCGGCGTGGCGGGCGGCGTCCCGTTCGACGACGACGTCAACCCTTGATGATGCGCGCCATGCAGTCGGCCAGGTGCTCCGGCGTGCAGACCAGGACGTCGACGCCCAGCTTGCGCAGCTTCTTCGCCAGCTTGCGGTTGAACTCGGGGCGCGCGTCGTAGCCCAGCGCCGCGAGCCCGACGATGCGAACGCCGGCGTCGACGATTGTCTGCGTCTGCGTCAGCAGCTCGGATTCGCGCCGCCCTTCGTAGAAGTCGCTGATCAGCACGACGATCGAACGGCCTGGCTCCGTCACCAGCGTCGCCGCGTACCCGAGCGCTCGCGTGATGTCGGTGCCGCCGCCCAGCTGGACCGACAGCAGCACGTCGACGGGCTGGCTGACCTTGTCCGAGAGATCGACGACGTCCGTGTCGAACAAGACCAGTGACGTCCGCAACCCCGGAAGGCCGGCGAAGATCGACGCCATCACCGTCGAGAAGATGGCGGAGTCCAGCATCGAACCCGACTGATCGACAAGCACAATGACGTGCCAGGGACGGCGGCGGCGCTCGGCGGCGTGGAAGTAGATCTTGTCGACCAGCAGGCGCTCGCGCTCCTCGTCCCAGTTCTTGAGGTTGCGCCGCAGCGTGGTGCGCAGATCGAGGTTGCGGAACACCTGCCGGGGCGAGTGCTTGTCGCGGCGGATCGCGCCGGTCAGCGCCTGCTCGACGCGCATGACGAGCTTGCGCTTCAGCTCCTCGATCACCTGCGCGATGATCTTGCGGGCCAGGCCGCGCGTGTTCGGGCTGATCAGGTCCTTGTGCGTGATCAGCGTCTTGACCAGCTCGCGGTTCGGTTCGATCCGCTCCAGCACGTCGGGGCGGTCGAGCAGCTCGGCGATGCCGCGCCGGCGCACCAGCTCTCGCTCCATCACCTCCTTGACGGATCGCGGGAACAGCTGGTGGACCTTGTCGACCCACTCGGGAACCGTCAGCCGCGAGGCTTCCAGACCGCCCGTTCGTTCGCCGCCGTCGCCGTCATCGGGACCGCCGGCGCCGCCGCTGCCATCCCCGTCGCCGCCCACGCCGCGCCTCGTCTCGAAGAGAAAGTCGATCAGCTCTTCGGTGGCCGCGGCGCCGCTCTCGGCGCCGGGTGTTCCGCAGCTGATGCCGTGCGCCTCGGCCTGACGCCCGAGAACGAGGCGCCAGCGCGCCAGCAGGGCCGGCTTGCGCGTCGCTGTGGCGGCCCCGCTCACGAAAAATCCCATCCCTTCATGATCTCGCCCACCTCGGCGTCGATGCGCGCGATCAGCGTCGCCGCCGCGATCGACGTCCCGAGCGCGAGCGGCTGCTCGGCGGTCTCCAGGCCGTACATCGTGGCGACGCGCGCGGCCAGCGCGTCCCGCTGCCGCGCGTGAAGGCGCTCGAATGCGCCGCGCATCTTGGGCAGCATGATCTGGAACGACTCCCAGTCGGCCGCGCGAAGCAAGCTGTCGGTCGCTTCCAGCAGCGCGTCGGCGCCCAGCAGGATCGATGCCCGCGAGACGCTGAGAACGCCGTCGAGATAATCACCCGCGGTGATCATCTGATCGGGTCGCGCGCCGGCGAGCGCCGCCACCTGCGCCGCGAGCGCCTCCGCAGGTTGGACGCGCAGCTCGGTCAGCGCGCCCTCGAACGCGCCGCGCAGGTAGGGGACCGGCGAACCGGCGATGGCGTGGCGCAGGCTGTCGACGAACAGCTCCCGATCGAGCACCGCGCCGTCCGTCCCGCGATCGTTGAGCGCCTCGCCGAGGCCGAGCAGGCCGGCCACGATTCCAGGGTGCTGGTCGTCCGGTGCCGCGCCCAGCGCCGGCAACGCGAAGCAGGCCCGTTGAAAACACCGCTCGACCAGGGCACCGATGCGATCGCGCGGCAACTTGCCGAATGCCGCCTTGCGATCGATCACCAGCAACGCCGAAAGCGCGCCGGCCAGCGAGGTGAACCGGCCGTCGTTGTCGATCGCCGGGCCGCACAGGCCGACAGCGCGCGCGAACAGCTCAGGGAAGCCGAGGTCAATCGCTTCGAGCAGGTGGCGAGCGGCGTCGGACGCGGTCAGCCCGTCGGAGCGCAGCTGTTCGTTCAATCGGTAAAGCGCCGCCGCCGCAACCGTGTCGCCCGACAGCGCCAGCTCGATCAGGGCGGGCTCGATGCCCGGGTCCCACCGCAGCGCCCACCGCTCGCGAAACAGGCGCCCGGACAGGCGCCCGTCGTCACCCTCGCGGGTGCCGATCGGGACTTCGAGGAAGCGCAGGCGGCGGAGGAAGTGCGAGCGCGCGGCGTCGCGCTCCGTGCGCGTGTCGAGGTCGAGAACGAGGCGCCCCTCCTTCCCCGCGACCTCGTCGAGGCCGAGGTCGTCGAGGTTTGCGTAGAAGTCGCTGAGGATCGGCAGCCGGCCAAGCGCCGGCGTCACGCGCCCCACCTTGCTGCCGACGTCGGCGGCGCCCATCGCGCGCAGCAGGTCGTCGCCCTCGCGCGCCGGATCGCCCTTCACGCAGCAGGTGACGACCGCGTCGCGCAGGTCGTCCAGCACCGGCTGTGAGCGGCCCCGCAGCTGGGCGAGCAGATCCGCCGTCTGCGTCACGGCGATCGCGTCGGCGCTGGACAGGACTGATCCGCGCTTGCGCGCTCGCTCGATCACGTCGACGACGTGGCGGATGCTCGCGTCGCGCGCCGCCGTGCCGCGCTCGTGTTCCCACAGCGTCTGATAGAACTGCGGCGCCCGGTTGCCGGCGGCGTAGCCGGTCAGCTCCGAGACGCGGAGGAACGAGTACGGGACGATCGTGGTGGTGACCGTCCCGGCGGGTGGCTCGGGCGGCGGCGTCGCGTCGGCGCGGTCGAGGAAAAGGTGAAAACCGCCGCAGACGACGATGACCTCGCCGGGCGCGCAGCCGCGGCGGGCGATCTCCTGATCGATTGTGCGGCGCATGAAGCGCTCGCGGGCCAGCGTTCCATCGGCGTCGAGCCGGCGCGGGTCGGTCGTCGCGCGGACGGCGGCGCAGAAGTAAGCCAGCTCGCGCCGGAACGCCGACGGGTCGCGGTCGGGACGGTGGATCTCGAACAGCGAGTCCCACGCCTCGTCCCAGCTGCGAAAGCCGGCGACGGTGGCCAGGCGCTGGAAGAACCCGCTCGCCGCGAACAGGCGATCGTCGACGGACGCTGCGGCTTCGTCGATCGCGCCCGCGTCATCACCTTCCGCGCGGGCGTCGTCGGCGTCGTGGGCCGGAGCGTCCTCGGCGTCATCGGCGGCCGAGGCGTGCCGCAGCAGGGCGTAGTGCGGGAGATCGATGAAGGCGGCCTCGGCGCCCAGCTCGGCCGCGGTGCGCAGCGCGACGTACTCGGGCGAGTAAGCGAGCATGGGAAACCAGACCGCCGCCCGCGCGGTCGCGTCGGCGTCACCGCCCGCCGCCGCGCCATGGCCCAGCACGTCGCCGTCGTCGCGATAGCTCGAGTAGATCGCGATCGGCGGCCGCGTCTTCGCGTCGACGATGTGCGGGATCAGGCCGTTCGCCTCGGAGGGCCCTTCCAGCAGTACCAGCCGCGGCCGGCGCGCCCGCATCGTCGCCTCGAGAGCGCGCGCGACGGACGGGGAATGATGGCGGACGGGGAACCAGCAGACCTCATAGTCGAGCACTGCGTCGGCTGTCGCCTGGACGCGGTCCGCGTCGAGCGCGAGCGCGTCCAGCGCGCCGCGGAAGAGGTCCTGCTCGGGAGCCACGGTCACCCGATGCTGGCGATCACCGCGTCGTGGAACTCCTGCCACAGCTTGTCCTTGCCGCCGCGCTTGCGCGCGACGACGGTGGCGTACTCCTTCAGCACGTTGTGGTCGCCGAGATCTTCCTTGATCACCGACCCGAGCAGGTTGCGCGCGACGATCGACGCGCTGATGCTACCGTCGCCGAAGTAGCGCGCGTGCAGCGCCGAGTCCAGCGCGACGCCGATCGCCTCCGCGGTGGACAGCGCGGTCGACGGTGTCTTGAGCGTGACGCCCTCGGCGCTCTTGCTGCTCCGCATCTCGCGGAATACCGTGGCGAGCAGGTTCAGGATCGGCGGATCGATCGTCACCGGGATGCGGTATTCGCGCAGCAGCTCGGACGAGCGCCGCCGGACGATCTCGACCTCGGTCTTGTGGTCGGCCACCACCGGAATGTGGACGTAGTTGAAGCGGCGCTTCAGCGCCGCGGACAGCTCGTTGACGCCCTGGTCGCGGCTGTTGGCGGTCGCGATCACGTTGAACCCCGGGACGGCGCCGATGCGGTTGTGGTCGGGCAGCTCGGGGATGCTGATCGCCTTGTCCGACAGGATCGAGACCAGCGCGTCCTGCACGTCCGGGACACAGCGGGTCATCTCCTCGAAACGAAGCAGCGCGCCCGTGCGCATCCCGATCAGCGTCGGCGACGGGATCAGGTTGTCGGGCTTCGGACCCTCGGCGATCACGCGCGCGATGTTCCACGAGTACTTGATCTGGTCCTCGCTGGTGCCCGCCGTTCCCTGGATCGTCAGCGTCGAGTTCCCGCTGATCGCCGCGGCCAGGTGCTCGGACAGCCAGCTCTTGCCGGTGCCGGGATCGCCGACCAGCAAGAGCGCGCGCTCCGACGCCAGCGTCACGATTGCTCGCTCGACGATGGTGTCCTCGCCGAAGAACTTGCGCGTGATCTCCACGTCGCCGCCGCCGGGCGCAGGTAGCGTCTTGCCCCCGACGATGTACGCCAGCACCGCCCGCGGCGACAGCTTCCAGCCGGCTGGACGGGGATCGCGGTCGGCGGCGGCCAGCGCCTCCAGCTGGGCGCGGTAACGCACCTCCGCGGGCTCGCGCAGCTCGCGGGCCGCGCCGTCGGCGCCGCCCCCGTCGGAGGGCGGGTCGTCGGTCGGCGTCTTCTTCTTGTTGCTGGCCATGCGCGCGGTTCCTTTCGTCAAAAGCGCAGCGTCTTCAGCAGCGCCTTTCGGTCCACCGATTGCTTCGAGATCATCAGGTGCTCCATGCCCTTCGCGCCAAAGGTGGCGAGCGGCAACAGCGTCAGGCGTGAGCGCTCGTAGTGCATCAGTCCGAACAGCGGCGGCGGGCTCTTCTTGCCGATCTCGGCGAGCGCCTCGCGCAACGCCGCGCCTTCGACGCCGACCGAGATCGGCGCCTCCAGCACCGCTCCACCCGACGCGATCCGGTAGGTCGCGATGTCGTCGCGCGTTTCGGGCTCGCCAGCGATGCGCCAGTCGCCGAGCACGACCTCTTCCTGCATCTCGACCTCGAGATCGAGCGGTCCGGGCCGATACTTCTGCAGGCGATCGCGCGCGCCGGCCGCATCCCAGGCGCGGAAGCGGGCGTAGTCCGCGAACGGACCGGCGGCCTCCACCCGGCTGTTGTCGCCGAGGACGATCCGGCGGGCGGCGCCTGCGGACGTGACCGCGGCGTCGTGGATCACGACCTCCTGGCCTTCGAGGAAGACGTTTGCGACGAACTTCTGCTTTTGCGGCATTTGCAGAAAACCCTCGGCGGGAATCTCGGTGCCGGTGGGCAGCGCGAACACCGTCGACCAGATCAGCGCATCGCCGGCCGCGATTGAACCGGCCGCGCGCGTGGCGCGCAGGCGAAACTCGAACGAGCAGAAGGTTCCGACCGCGACCTTTTTCAGAACGCCCAGCGTGACCACCCGGATCTCACCGACGGGCGTCGACGCCGCGGTCCACAGCAAGCGGGCCAGCTCGTCGCGGTCGCCGCGCCGGATCGCGCGCGCCATTCCCTGGGCCAGCAGCCAGGCGCGGTTCAAGAAGAAGCAGAGCCGCCGCGGCGAGAAGCCCGCCTTGTTCCCGACGAAGCACACAATCTCCTCATTGGCGACGCG
>DATMZL010000831.1:0-6424 GCA_035607075.1 Polyangia bacterium | reverse complement strand
CCTTGCGCGGATCCTTGTCGGGCCGCATGCCCTGGAACGAGCCGTGGCGGATGTGGCCGTGGCCCGTCCACTCCATGAAGGCGACCTCGCACACCAGCGTCGGTTCGACCCAGCGCGCATCGCGAATCTTGGCGCCGATCGGAAGGCCGATCGGCGCGAACGGTGATTCGTCGCGCTCGAGGCGCGACAACTTCTTCAGCAGCGCGTCGGCCTCGCGCTGAAAGCCGGTGCCGACCTTGCCCGAGAACACGAGCGCGGCACCCTCGTAGGTGCCCAGCCAGAGCGCGCCCAGATCACCGCGGACCGAATGCTCGTAGCCGCCGATGACGAACTCCTGGCGCTCGACGCACTTGATCTTCTGCCAGGTGGCGTTGCGCGCGTTCGGTTTGTAGGGCGACGACGCGAGCTTCGAGACGATGCCCTCGATCTTCATCCGGCACGCCTCGCGGAAGAACGCGGCGCCGCCGCCCGTGACGTGCTCGACGTAAAGGAACGGCGCCGCCGGTTTCGGCCCGAGCGCCTGCCGTAGGTATCGCTTGCGCTCGATCAGCGGCAGCGCGGTCAGATCTTCGCCGTCGAGGTGGATGATGTCGAATGCGAAGTACGCGAGCGACCCACCGCCCATGGCGTGCATGCTGGTGCGCCCGTCGGGGAGCACGCCCGCCAGCTCGCCGTCGAGCAGCGCGGTCTTGACGGGCAACTTTGCGGCGCCCGCGACCACGCGGGGGAATTCATCCGTCCATTCCTTCTCGCGCCGGCTGAGCAGCGTGACGCGCCCGTGATCGATCGCGACGCCGATGCGGAATCCGTCCAGCTTCAGCTCGTGCAGCCAGTCATCGCCCTCGGGAGGCGCCTTGACCAGCAGCGCCAGCTGCGGCCGATACGGCGGAAGCTTGGACATCGCCCTCAATCTAGCTTCTAGCGCGGCGGCGGGAACGTGATGCGCGCGATGCGGATGCGGTCCTTCGGGGCGGGTCCCCAAGCGACCAGGAGATCCGGCCCGCGCGCCGCGATCGCCGGCACGTAGTGGGCCTGACGAGGCCAGCGCGTGATTGTGGTATCGAGGGTCACCGGCAGATCGGGCGACAGGCTCGCGGACAAGCGCACCACACCGAGGTCGTCGTCCGTCGATCCGCCGAGCACCGTCACGATGTCGCGGCCCAGCGGCAGCGGGATCGCCCACCCGTAGTTGTGAGCGCTGTCGTAGCTCAGGATCCCGATGTTGCCGACGCCGGCGCCCGTCCCATCGATCTTCTGCTGGAGGAAGTTGCTGCCGGACTCGCCGTTCGTGTTCGGAAACGGGGCGTGGTACACGAGGCAGAGGCTGTCCCCGCAAGCCACCGGGGCCACCGACGTCGCGTTCACTTTGGCCAGCGCGTCGGCGACGATCGTCGGCGTCCCGTCGGTCTCGATGCGCTGGACGCGGATCTGGCCCGGGTTCGCGGCCGATCCAGCCACGATCGCGGCGAAGAACGCGTCGCCGGCGAAGGCGAGCCCGTGCGGGCGCCGCCAGTCTTCCCGCGTGAGCTCGGTCCCTGAGGTAACGAACGGCCCGTCGTTGGTGATGGCGGCGACGTGCATCGCGGCGGGTGCAACCGGCGAAACGGCGCTGACCCATGCCACCAGCGGCAGTCCGTCAGGACGGGGAACCAGCAGCGGACCCTCGATGAGGGATCCGCCCCAAGCTCCCGCGCTCATCCGACCGCGATCCACGCCGGACGCGTCGATGGCGTGAACGAAAACATCGCGGGCACCCCACCCGACGACGATCCATCCGGACGGTGACGGCGCGACACCGAAGTCCTTCGACGCGCCCACCGTGTTGAGCAGTTCCTCGCCTTCGATCGGCGTCGAGCTGAGCACCTGGAGATCCGGCGATAGGCGCGCGAACGTGAGGGTGGCGGCGAGGTTCGGAGGCGTACCGGGCGTGACCCACAGGAGGCCGATCTCCTGATCGGTCGCGGCGATCTTGACCGTCGAGGGATTCGCGCCGACCGGCGCGTCGTCGCAACGAAGGGTCAACTGGTCCGGGTCCACGTCGTCCGCGCACTCGGAGCAGGCCGCGTCATTGATCACGCAGTCGGCATCAATGCTCAGCGTCCCCGACAGGTATCCCTCCGACGTGCAGGTCGAATCGCTGCACCGTAGGCCGCCGGCACCGCCGCGGGCGCCGCCGCCAGCCGATCCCGAGTTCGCGCCCGAGTTGCCCGCCGCGCCCTGCGCACCGGCCGCACCGCCGGCCCCGACGATCATGCCCATGCCGCCGCCCCCGTTTCGATCGAGCGTACCGCGATCGCAGCCACCGTCGCAGCTGCCCAGCGCGGTCACGATGAGGACCGCGATCAGCAAGCCGGACGGACGCAGTGGCGTGCGCGACATCGTGCGCGGCTAGTTTACGTCGTACGAAACACAAGACGCATCACGCTCGCGAGCTCGACGAGCCGTGACGGGACCGACACACGGAGCAATTGCGTGGCCGGCGCAAGGCTGAGAACATTCCCGCGGTGACGCTGACGGAGGCCTGGCGGGAGCTGGGGATCGATCCAGGCGCGGACCCGGACACGGTCCGCCGCGCCTACCTGCGGCTCATCAAGACGCGCAAGCCTGAATCCGACCCGGTCGGATTCCAGCGGGCGCGCGAAGCGTTCGAGATCGCCCGCGCCGGCGGCGAGATCGAGTCGCTGGCGATCGAGAGCGCGCGCCGGCACGCGCCCGCGTTTTCGGGCGCCGCGCCAGCCCCCGAGCCGCCGCCCCCGCCCGGCACGCGCGCCGCGCCCACGCCGGATGCCGCGCCCCCCAGCGACGCGTCACAAGGCGACATCGTGTTCCAGGGCTTCAGCAGCGCCTGGAACAGCATTCCCGCCTCCGCCGATCAGCGCCAGCGCCTGGAGATCGCGCGCGAAGCAGTCGCCGTGTTGCCCAACGATCCGCGCGCGCACTGGTTGCTGGTCACGACGCTGTCGCGGTTGGGGCCCGACGTCGCGCTGGCCGACGCGCTTCGCGCCGGCTGGCGCGCCGGCTTCCCAGAATTTCTCGAAGCCCTGCTGATCCGGCTGCCCGCGCGCGCCGGGCGCGAGGAGATCGAAGCCGGGTTCGCGTCGCCGGAACCCGCAGTCAGGCTGGCGGCAGCGGCGGCGGGCGTCACCTGGGCGGCGGACCGCGGCGCCGCGCTGGTCGTCGATCTGTGCCGGTCCGCCATGGCGGCGCCTCTCGATGCGCGCGGCGATCGAGCGCGCGGTCTCGCGCTCCCGCGCATGCTGGACGTCATCCTGGCGCTCCACGCCGCCGGAGCCCTCGATGCCGCCGGCGAGGCGCAGGCGGCGCTGCGGGACTGCCTGCACGAGAGCGGCCTCGAGCTCGCGCTGGTTCAGGGCCCGCTGGGCGGGATCTGGACGCTGACCGAGGAGATCGCCGGCCTTCCCCGCACCTTCCCGCAGTCGCTGCGCGCCGCGTTCGCGTTTTCCACGCGGTCGGGCGATCTGAGCAGCGCCTTCCTCGACGCGCGCGCGGTCATCCAGCGTGACCGCGAGCAGGTACGTCGCTGGGCGACCGAGTTGGTCACGTCTGCGCCCAACGTGTCGGCGATCCTGCGGAACGCGCTCGCGCAAGAGACGTCCGCCAGCACCCAGCGCGCCACGTTCCAGGTGTCGCGCCTGTCGTACTTGCTCATCCCGGTCGTGCTCGCGGTGATACGGGTGTGCTCGTCTCAGCACGAGACGCACTACGGCGCCCCGATCGTCACGACGTACCGGAACAACTTTCCCGGGCAGGCGCCGTTCGCGGTACCGCCCGGTTCCGCCGTCGGCGCCGGCGTCGACATGGTCGACACGGCCGCGAACGATGTGTGCGGCCCCGGCGCGCGGCGGGCCGGACAGCTCGTCTGCGGCGAGATCTTGGCCTACGTCGAGGCGCTTCGCGCGGGGACATGCGGCGAGCTTCCGACGCGGATGCGTACGCTCAAGCGATCGCTGAGCGCGAGCGACCCGGAGGACGCGCGCTTCCTCAGCCGCGCGACGCTCGCGCAGTGGCAGCTGTGCGGTGGCGGGCCCGCCGCTGGGAAATCGAAAGGCGCCGGCGAGTGATCGTCGGGATCGATCTCGGCACCACGTTCTCGCTCGTCGCGGTCATGCGCGACGACGGACCAGTGGTGCTGCCGAACGCGCTCGGCGCCCGGTTGACGCCCAGCGCGGTCAGCCTGCTCGAAGGCGGCGAGCTGCTGGTGGGTGAAGCGGCGCGCGCCCGCGGCACCACCCATCCGGAGCGCACCGCCCTGGTCTGGAAGCGCGACATGGGCACCGAGCGCCTCTGGCGGCTGGGCGAGCGATCGTTCACGCCGCCCGAGCTGTCGGCGCTGGTGCTGCGCAGCCTGAAGGCCGACGCCGAGGCGGCGCTCGGGCAACCGGTCGAGGAGGCGGTGGTGACGGTGCCCGCCTACTTCGACGAGACGCAGCGGCGCGCGACCCGCGACGCGGGCGCGATCGCCGGGCTGCGCGTCGAGCGCATCATCAATGAGCCGACGGCGGCCGCGCTCGCCTTCGGGCTGCACGAGCGGCACCGCGAGATGCGCGCGGTGGTGTTCGATCTCGGCGGCGGAACGTTCGACGTCACCGTGTTGGAGATCATCGAGGGCGTGATCGAGATCCAGTCGTCGGCGGGTGATTCGCGGCTGGGCGGCGAGGACTTCGCCGAGGCGCTGGCGGCCGGCGTCGCGCGGCAGCTTTCGTTGCCGCTCGAGACGCTGCGCGCCGAGCCGAAGTCTTGGGCGCGGCTGCTGGCGGCGTGCGACGAGGCGAAGCGCGCGCTGACGAGCGCCGAGACCGCGCGCATCGCGCTGCCCGAGCTGGCGATCGACGGCCGCCCCCGCAGCGTCGATGCCACGATCACGCGCGCCGAGGCGGAGAAGCTGTGGGCGCCGCTGCTCGATCGGCTGCGCGCGCCCACGCTGCGCGCGCTGCGCGACGCGGGCCTCGGACCCGCCGCGGTCGGCGAGGTCCTGCTGGTCGGCGGCGCCACGCGGATGCCGTGCGTGATCCGCCTGGCGTCGCAGATCTTCGATCGCGTGCCGGATCGGCGGCTGCCGCCCGACGAGGCGGTGGCGCTGGGCGCCGCGATCCAGGCGGCGCTGAAAGAAGGTCACGCAGCGGTCGAGGACGTCGTCGTCACGGACGTCGCGCCGTTCACGCTGGGCATCGCGGTCGCCGCCGAGTTCGGCGGGCAGCAGATCCGCGGCATGTTCGCGCCAATCCTCGAGCGGGGAACGGTCATCCCGGCGAGCCGGGTCAAGACGTTCTCGACGATGACCGAGAATCAGAAGGAGATCCTCGTCGAGGTCTTCCAGGGCGAGCACGCGAGCTGCGAGAAGAACCGCAAGCTCGGTCAGTACAGCTTGCGCGGTCTCCCGCCCGGGCCGGCCGGCAGCCAGAGCATCGACGTCCGATTCAGCTACGACCTGAACGGCCTGCTCGAGGTCGACATGACCGTCTTGTCGAGCGGGCGGCGCGAGACGCTGGTCGTCGAGCAAACGCCGGGTCGACTGACTGCGAAGCAGATCGCGGACGCGCGCAAGGCGCTCGAACGCATCAAGTTTCACCCGCGCGAGGCGCTGCCCAACACGACCGCGCTGGCGCGCGCCGACGCGCTGTACGTCGAGCTGGTCGGCCGGCCGCGCGACGCGCTGGGCGCGGCGATCGCACATTTTCGCGCCGCGCTGGACAGCCAGGTCCCGGAGCTGATCGATGAGTCACGAGCCGGCCTGCTCGCCCTCGTCGAGCAGTTCGCGGGCGCGCGCTAGCCGCCCCCGCGCGAAGCGCGGGATCGCGGCTATCTGAAAAACAATAGCCCTGCGCGCGGTCAGGGACGCCGGCAGAGGAAGATCGAGTCGGTCGTCGTGTCGTCGAACGGGCGGTCGGTGAGCTCGACGGAAAATCCCGCGCCCGTCAGGATCTCCATCCAGGTCGCGCGCGCGAACAGGCCCTCGACGTGGCGATCGTGGACCGACTTCATGTCGACGCCGTCGCGCAGAAGGAAGGCATATTCGACGGTGTACGTGTCGTCCCGGGGATCGGGATCCCAGGTCCATTCGAGGCACCGGAGCGCGCGCGCGCCGTCGTCGCCGGAATGCAGCTCGGACCGTTCGCGGAAACTCTCGCGGACGAAGTCGGGCGCGAACACGGCGGCGCCGCCCGGGCGCGTGTGCGCGAACGCGGTCGCCGCGACGGCGGCGAGATCGGCGCGCGTCGTCATGTAGCAAACCGCGTCGTGCACCAGGACTGCGTCGAATGTGCGGTCGAGGCGCAACGTCCGCATGTCACCCGGGAGGTGCTCGCATTCGGGATTCAACGCACGCGACAGCGCCTGCATCTCGGGCGAGATGTCGGTCAGCGTGCAGCGAAACGTGCGCTTGACGAAGCTGGCGTTGCCGCCG
>DATMZL010001558.1:0-2309 GCA_035607075.1 Polyangia bacterium | reverse complement strand
CGACGTTCCGAACACGTTCGCGTCGACGGTCGGCCCAGTCGACTGGGACGGCGACGGCGCCACGGACGCCACCAACATCAGCGCCGATCTCAACTCCGGTTTCGACCATGCCTGCGGCGCCCAGCTCCAGCGCCTCCCGGGCGCATCGGATTGGGTCGGGCCGTTCTCCTACAAGTTCCAATGCACGGCGTACGGCGGGCCGAACAGCGGCGGTGCTCCGTCCGGGACAGGGCTCACGCACGAGCTCACGACGAGCGAGGCGATCGCGGCCCACGTGCTCTATCCGCCCCGGAGCGTCCGGGCGATCCTCGGGGCCGGCAGCGCCCTGGCGCGCGACCGCCGCGGGTCGGTCCGCCTGATCGTCCATGGCGCGCCCGGATTTTCGGTCGCCGACGTCGACGCGACCAGCCTGTTCTTCCACGGCGCGCGCCCGGCTGGCGTCGTCGTGCGCGATCTGAACGGCGACGGTCGACTCGATCTCGTCGCCACTTTCAAGCGCGCACGGGCGACGCTGCACCCGAAGGCGACGCGCGCGCGCCTCCGCGGCTGGCTCATTGATGGCCAGCTGTTCACGGCCGAGATCGCTCTGCCGTAGCCCGCGCGCTCGAACGTGCATAAGTGCCCGAACCATTTCGGGAACCGGCGGGAACTTCGCTGTTCCTAGCTGGGCAGGATGGCTTCGTGCACATCCTGACGCTGACGCGCCTGCCGACCACCGGCACCGACGCGGGCACGTTCGGTTATCGGATCGGCACGGCCATCGGCATGGCGGTCTGGCTCGCCTGCTGCGCCGTCATGTTCGCGAAGACCGTCCTTCACACGCGGCGCCCGGCCGAGCCGCCGCCCCCGCGCGATCCCGGGGCGTCACCCGCGGGTTCGTGAGCGCCGGGGGTCGTTCTGGCGCGTGCGGCCCTCGGTGCGCGTCGAGGCGCCCGCGCGATACTCGGTCATCGCGACCAGCGCCGGCTGGCAGCGGATCTTGGTCCAGTACTCGACGCGCGCGTCGTCGTCGATCTGCACGACGCCGCCGTAGAGCTTGTCGGCGCCGTCCTTGCGCGGGCCGGACACCCAGTAGATGTCGCCGTTCTCCTCATCGATGCAGTTGTACTTGTACCCGCGCCTCGTCTTCATGAGGTGGCGGCCGCGGTAGTGGTACATGCGCGCCGTCCGCGACACCTCGACCCAGCCGATGCGCCCGTCGCCGTCGAGGCCGCCGTGCTTGTTCTCGACGTACATGATCCTTCGCACGGGCGTCAGCCTCGCCAGGCTCTGTCGAAGCGAGAGAGGTTGTCCTCGTTTCCTGCCGCCACGACGCGCGCGCGCAGGCGTTCCCGAAGCTCTGCGCCGACCCGGCTGCGCTCGCGCGCGCGGTTCTTCCAGAAGCCCCAGCCGGCCAGCAACCGCGCGCCGCCTTCGGTCTCGGTGGGCGACAGGGGGCTCGTCTCGAGAACGCGGATGACAGTCTCCAGCGGGTAGTCACGAAGGAGAGTCTCCGGCACCTCCTCGTAGGACGGATAGCCGCTCCACGGTCCGGCGCCGCTTCCGTGCCAGTGCAGCAGGACGCGCACGGCGGCGTCGGTGGATGGATAGCGGGCCTGGATCGCCGCGGGCACGGCCGTACGAGCGGTCGCGGACATCACGCCGAATTCGTCGCAGAGCTCGCGAAACGGCGGAACGCCCTGGGGGGCGGCGGCCCACCAGGCCGCGAACTGCTTGTCGCCCCTCTCGCGTTCGTGCCTGGCGCGCTCGTGCTGATCGCGCATCGACGTGTCGCCCCGATCTGCGAAGAAACGCGCGAGGGCTTCCGTATCGGCCAGCATCGCGTCGGTTTTCCAGACGCCGTCCCAGCGGTAGGAGACGCCGTGGTGCAGGCCCAGCACCGCGCGTCGTCCTTCGGGTCCGTGGATTTCGAGCGCCAGATCGCCGAAGCACATGCAATGAAAGCCCGTGCGACTGAAGCGCAGCAGCGTCCGGAGCTCCGCGAGATCGCGCGGCGATTCGCGTTCGACCAGCACCTGGCTGCCGCGCGGCTCGCCCTTGCCGACGCCGCCCGCGAGCAACCGGAACCGCGACGCGCCGTCGAACAGATGATCGAGATCGGTTTCGGCCGGATCAGGGAGGCCGGGCGGGAACAATTCGTTCAGGTTCTTGATGACCACGCCGGCGCACGATCATACACCCGCGATCAGTGCGCGGGCGCCGGGGCGGGGCGGGGGCCGAGGCCGACGTTCGCGGGCACCACGCCGATCTGCTCGAGGAACCCGAGACGATCGGTCTCGATGGCCGCCGCGACGATCTTCCCGTCCTTG
>DATMZL010000986.1:0-2316 GCA_035607075.1 Polyangia bacterium | reverse complement strand
CTGCGCCGGTGCCGGGCGGGGCGGCGATGACCGCCACGCGAAGCTGGTGGGACGGTCGCTCCCGCGCGCCCCTGCGCGTTGGGCTGGCTGTCGCGGCGGCCCTGGATCTGATCTCGCTGGCGGGCCATCTCCAGACGTCTTCCGGCCGCGGTGGCGCGCTCCCGCTCGCGCCAGGCTGGCTGATCGCCGTCGGTACGCACGCGGCGGCGATCTGGATCGTCGCGGCGCTCGGCGCGGGCGCGCTGGTGTGCTTCGCGCTTGGTCGCGCCCCGCTTCGATCGGCGGCGCTGGCGCTGCTGGCGCTCGGGCTACTCGCCGAAAGCGACGCGGTGCTGATGGGCGGTCCCCGTCGCCACGTCTTCGCCGTCGGTGCGGTGCTGCTGGGCTGGTCGATCGGCGTCGCCTGGGGCCGCGGGCTTGGCGGCCCGGAACGCGAGGATCTCGCGGAGGCCGGTGCCCTCGCGACACTCGCCGCGACCTACTTCGCGGCGGCGCTCAGCAAGCTGACGGCGCGCGGGCTCGACTGGACCGACGACCTGACGCTGCGGGATCTCCTGCTGTCGCAACGTCGCGTCTCCGATCACGGACTCTTCGCGTCGCTGGCGGCGACGATCGTCGCGCACCCCGGCATCTGCCGGGCGATGGCCGTCGCCGCCCTCGTCGTTCAGCTCGCCGCGGTCCTGATGCTGATCTCGCGCTCGCTGCGCGTGCTGGTGGGCGGCCTGCTCTTCGCGTTTCACTTCCAGGTCTGGCTGCTCACGGGGATCCTCTACATGGGCAACCTGCGACTGCTCGCGCTGCTCTGCGTTCCCTGGACGCGGCTTCCGCTGCTCGCCGACCTGCTGGCCGGCCTGCCGGCGCCCGGGTCACCACCGCTGCCCGACACGGTGGTCCAGCGGCGGGTAGCGCTCGGCGCGCTCGCGATCACCGCCGCGGTCGTCGGCGCCGCGTGGCTGGTTCCCTCTCGCGGCTGACGTCGTCGCGAAGCTACCAGCTGCCGTGCGAGCCGTGCGACCCGTGCGACCCGTGCGAACCGTGGGACCCGTGCGACCCGTGGGACCCGTGCGAGCCGTGCGAGCCGTGCGAACAGTGCTGGGCGAGCAGGATGCCTTCGGGATCGCCGGGCGCGGGGCGCGCCGTATCGGCACCTTGCAGCGCCTTCGTCGAGATCGCGCGCTGCGCGTCGTCCAGTGTGCCGGCCGCATCACGCACGAACACCGGCAGGTCGTCGATGGGTTTGCGTGGTGTGCTCGACATCGTCGGCTCCTACTTTAACAGCTCTGCAGGAAATGGGTCCGATCGCGGACTGTCGTCCAGCGCCCGAACGTCTCGAGGACGGCCGGATCGCCGTCGGCCAGCTTGCCGAACAGGTAGTCCTGGATCCCCTTGTGGACCGCGCACAGCGTCGATTCACGCATGCGCCCGAACAACGTCCCCTGCGTCTTGTGGTTGTGGACGGGGCAGACGCCGCAGTAGGGGTTGTAGGCGCAGTTCACGCAGTCGGGTTGCCCGTCGAGGTTCGACGCGATCGCCAGCGCGCGCACCGTCTCGTGTCCCATCATCTCGCGGTACGTCGACGTCGCGACGTGGCCGATCTGGAAGGTCGAATCGCCCATCTCGTGAAGCATCCGCCCCTCGTCGCAGGTGAAGACCTTGCCGTCGTAGTTGTAGGCGATCTGGCCGATGCCGGCGCCGCACGGGTTGCGGATGTCGAGGAAGTTCGGGTCCTGGCCGCCCAGGATCTTGGTCAGGAAGATCGCCGCGAACCGCTCGAGGATCTGCACGCCCTGGCGGTTCAACTCCAGCATGTAGTCGACCGCCTGGCGGTAGAAGCCGAGGTAGTCGGTGCGCGGGTACTCGATGCGGTGGCCGGTCTTCTCAGCGAAGCCGAACGGATCGACGGGGCGCAGGAACAGCGCGCGGCAGCCGAGCGCGACGTAGGTGTCGACGACCTCTTTCCACCGGTCTAGCGTCTCGGACGTCGTCGTGAGCAGCGCCTCGACGTGGTACAGCGTCGGGTCCAGGCCCATCTCGCCGTAGGCCTCGTTGATCCGTTTGATCCAGTAGGTCGAGGCGCGGTGCGCCGACTTGCCGACGCCGGGCAGCTTGCGCTGCTTGTCGTGCAGCTGCTCGGGTCCGTCGATGCTGGTGCAGATCTGGACTTTGTTCGCGAGCAGGAAGGCCAGCTTCTCCTCGTCCATGAGGGAGAGGTTCGAGACCATCGTGAACTCGAGCTTCTTGCCGGCGGTCTTGTTGCGCTGGAGCGCGTACTCGATGATGTGGCGGACCACCGGGAAGGCGACCAGCGGCTCGCCG
>DATMZL010000002.1:0-2185 GCA_035607075.1 Polyangia bacterium | reverse complement strand
CAGCCTCTTCGCGCTGGTCTACCCGCTTGATGACGGCGCGGTGCTGAACGCGCGCTACCTGCTGCCCGCGTCCGTGCCCATGTGCGCCTGCCTGGGCACGACGCTCGCGAAGCTGGAGCGCGGACCGCCCGTGGCTCAGGTCGCGCGCGCGCTGACGATCGCGGCCATCGGGATCGTGGCCGCGCTGGTCGTGTACGAACGTTGGGGCGTGTGAGGTTGTCGGAGCGCACTTCGATCGGTACTGTGTAGCCCGCGTGCCTTCCTTGAGTCTGTTTGTCGACGTCTCGACGGGCGCGTGGTCGTGGTTGAAGGCACAGCTTCGAGCGCCGGCGACGGTGCCGCAGGCCAGGCCCGGGCTGGTGGCGGCGTTCCGTCGCGACAAAGTGCTGCTGTGGGCGACGGTTATCATGTCCCTGGTGGCGCTGGTGCCGCTGGGCATCGCCGCGTTCCTTCCCTTCGGCGATCTTCCCGACACCGCCGCGTGCGCGGCGCTGGTGCCCGAGGTCCTGTGGGGCAAGGGGTTGCCGCACGAGGTGTACTCGGTGAAGTGGGCGCCCGTTCCTTACTGGACGACGACCGTCCTCATCGCCGTCTTCGCCAGCGTGTCCAACATGGTGGTGGCGACGAAGATCCTCGTCGGGATGATCGTCCTGCTGCTGCCGCTGTCGGCGATGCGCATGCTGCTGGCGCTGGGGCGGGATCCGCGGATCGGCCTGCTCGCGTTCGCCTTCTCGTACGAGCACAGCCTCTACGGCGGCTGGGTCGCGTACCTGCTGGGCATGAGCATGGCGATCTGGGCCCTCGCCTGGCTGATCGAGGCGACCACCTTCCGCCAGGCGCTGCGCGTGGGCGTCATGGGCGGTCTCATCGGCCTCACCCACGCGCAGCCGACGCTCTACTTCGTCATCACGACGCTGGCGTTGACCATCGCGCGGATCCGGCCTCAGCCGCTGCGGCGGATCGCGCTGCACGCGGTGGCGGGCTCCGGATTGGCGCTGGTGTTCGTTCCCTGGCTGTTCAAGGTCTCGTCGGGAAACGGCGGCGCGGGCGCGATCGTGAACAGCCTGTGGCACGTCGACGAGCCCCTGCACGATCGGCTGCGCGATCTGTGGCGGTTCACCTTCGACAACTTCACGCGCAAGGACGACATCTACGCGGCAGCGCAGGCGTTCGCGATGCTGCTCTCGATGCCGATGCTGGTGACGCTGCTGCCGGCGCGTCCCGGCGCGTCCCGGGCGGTGCCGCTGGCGCTGTTCTTGACCATCGGGGCGCTGTACGTGGCGACGCCGATGAGCCTGGGCGGACCGGTCTCGCAGTGGTACGTCTACCCGCGCTTCGCGACGTTCCTGCTGATGACGTTGCTGTTCATCCCGCGGCCCGATCTCAGCGGCCTGCGCGGCGCCTGGTTGCTACCCGGGATCGCGATCGTCCTCGCTCTTCACGTCCGGATCGCGTCGCAGTTTCACGAGTGGGATAAGCGGACGCGGCCGTTCCTCCAGATCGTCGCCGCCGTTCCCAAAGGCGCGCGCGTGCTTCCGCTGGAGATCGAAGACTACGACCCGGCCGTCAAGTGGGGCGTCTACAACCAGCTGCACGCGTACCTGGCCGGAATGCGCAGCGGGTACAGCCCGCACATGTGGCACAACCCGGCGCTGCCCTTCCAGTACCGTCCCGAAAAAGATTTGCCGTCGACGGGATCGGTGGGCGGCGCGATGCAATTCGACCTGGAAACCTACGGCCCGAAGTACGACTTCGTCCTGCTTCAGGGCAAGAACAACGACCCCGTCGCGAAGCAGCTGCAATCGAAGAGCGTCCGGGCCGAGCTGGTGAAGGAGACGGAGGTCTTTCGCCTATACGCCTTCCGCAAACTGAACGCCGCAGCGAAACACTGACCGCGTTCGATCCGATCCGATCCCCTCGCCCCGCGAAGCGGGGAGAGGGTTAGGGAGAGGGGTCCGTCTTCACCGCGGGCCCCCTCACCCGCCGAGCCTTCGGCTCGGCGGCCTCTCCCCCTTTCGGGGGCGAGGCGAAGATCCTGACGCTAGCGGCCCGACAGCGCGGGCAGCCGCTGCAGGACCCGTTCCGGCAGGTTCCGCACCACCGCCATGATCCCCCGCCAGTACCACGGCACGTAGGCCTCGGCGCGGCCGGCGTGGATCGCGTCCACGATGTCGAGGGCGACGCG
>DATMZL010000005.1:0-4156 GCA_035607075.1 Polyangia bacterium | reverse complement strand
ACGCCGAGGAGGCGTTCGATCTCGTATTCACCAAGGCGCGTTCCTTTTTCGAGAACACCCGTCCCCTTCTGTTCCACCGTTCCGAATTTTCCTTCTGCTGCGGTCTTCACATCCAACCCACCTGCGGCGCGCCCGATTTGGTAACCAAGTTAATCAATTATAACGAAGGTCGCACACCCGCATAGCTATGCCCTTAAAGGCCCACACTCATCACGGAACGGCTCAGAAACTCACACGCCGGGGCGCGGCATCCGTAACGCATTGTTTTCATTGCTGTTACAGCGAGCACCCGCGCACGCCCGCGCCTCGGGCAAGGTTTTCAGGCAGGCGCGCTTTTCTGTTTACAGGCGCTCAGAAAATCATCCCGCGAGGATCGGATCGAAGGTGCTGACCGCGGGATCGAACCACTCGTCTTCGAATTCGACGAGGCCGTCGCCTTGCTTCGCGAGCCACATCGCCGCGTAGAAAGCGATCTGCACGCCCATGCGCTCCGCGTCGCTGGCCTTCAGCTCGAAGGCGACGGACTGGACGACGCCCGCCAGGTGTTCGCGGACGCGCGTCGCCGCTGCACCTTCGGCGTCTTCGGTCGCCTCGCGGAGCTCGTCGATCTCGTCGGCGAGCTTCTCGCCCTGCCACGACTCGACGCGGATGAAGTACTCCGGGTCCTCGGGCCGGCAGTGGAGAAAAAGCAGGCTCGGATCGTCCTCGTCGGAATCGATCCGCAGCATCTCCTCGGCGGCGTAGCCGTCCTCTTCGTCGAGGCCCTGATTCTCCGCCATCGTCGCGTAGTCGAGGCGGTTCAGCTCCGCCTGCAGCGGCGCGGCAGCGAACTGGTCACCCAGCGGGCGACGGCACAGCGTGCGGATCCAGAGACTCATCGTTAAAGCTCCTTCTCCAGGCTGACCTGGAACAGGCCGAGCCACAGCTCGTACTTGCCGCCGCCGTCGGGACGGCGCGTCGGCAGCTGCGCGTCCGTCAGCGTGCTTCGTCCCGTGTTGTCGCGCGACGAGTACTGCACGCTCGTCAAGCCGGCCGTGACGTGAAATCCGCTCGGAACGGCGAAGCGACCGCCGATCGCGAAGCGAAAGTTGTTCGCGTCCGCCATCATCGGATCCAGCGTCGCGTCCGGCGTCGCGGCGGTCGCGAAGCCGGCGCCCGCGAACACCTCGACGGCGCTCGACGGCCAGACGCTGGCGCCCAGGTTCGCGCCGTAAGTATCGTTCCAGCGGCGGCGGATGTTCTGGATCGTTGTCGCGCCGGGCGTCGCGTCCGTTCCGTCGGTGAAGACGGCGCATGGTTCGCCCTGGATGGACACGCATTGCGCCTGCATGCGGCTCCAGCGCGTCAGGTCAGCGTAGAGCCGCAGCTCCAGCGCGCGCGGCGCCGCGATCGGCGGCCGGACGCGCAGGCCGGCGCGCACGATGTCCGGCAGCGCGTACGTGTACGTGATGGGCCGTGGTGGCGCGACGTCGGCGCCGAGGCTTGTCGACAGCGTGCCGTCGAGGTGTATGGGACCGAACCCGGGCGGCGCCTGATACGAAGCGCCGAACCAGAGGCGCTCGCGGATCGCTTCGACCATCGCCCCGACGCCGAAGCTGGCGTGCGTGCCCGCGACGTCGATGCCGATGCGTCCCTCGTTCAGCGGATCGACGACCTCTTGCGGGTTGAAGCTCTTGGCCTGCCGGCTGTGCACCGACGATCGCACGACGTTGCCGGTCACGCCGAGCGCGTCCGGCCCCAGGCGAAGCGCCGCGCCCACCGTGAAGTACAGCGACGACACCGAGCCCTCGATCAAATGCCAGCGCTGCACGCCGTCGGCGGCCAGCGGAAACTTCGGATCGTTCGCGAAGCGCGGGTTCTGATCCCAGTGGACGCGCCCGCCGAACGGAACGTAGAACGCGCCGCCGACGGCGACCCGGCGAATCCACGTCGTCGCCGCCAGCGCCGGGGCGCCGAACAAAGTCGAAAAGCGCGCCTGGCCCGTGTCCGCCCCTTCCGCGCCCGGCGGGTCGGGCATTTCGGACGCAGCTTGCGTGTGCAACCAGCTCCCGCGCCGGTACGCGAGCACGCCGCTGACGTACAGGCGCGTGCCCTCGCCCAGCGCGATCCCCGCCGGATTGAAGTAGAGCGCCGTCGGGTTGGTCGTGACGACGTTGCCGTGTTCGCCGCCGAACTCCGCCGCGGCGAAGCCCGACGCGCGCGCGACCACCGGCGCGGCGAGCGCGCACGCGAGACCAGAGGCGACGCTGGCAATGCGCACGGCTCGTCGCGACGACACGATCCGTATGTTACATGGGCAGCGCGGCGCGCACGTCGGCACAGGTCGCGGTGGCCGCGACGACCTTCGTCTGCGCGGTTGCGCCCGTGATCTCGTAAATCGTGCGGTTCGTATCGATGAAGTTGACGTCGGTGGGCATGCAGTCGTCGCCGCCCATGATGTGGCAACCGATGACGTGGTTGTCGAGGTGCATGAACGTCGCGCTGCCCGACGCCTGATCGCACGCCGTTCGCGTCAACGTCGCCGACGTCACCTGGCGGATCACGATGTAGAGCAGATCGGCGCGCGCCGACTGCAGGATCGACGTGGGCGGCAGCGTGTAGCCGGTGCCGCTGCGCGGGACCGCGGTCAGCCCCGCGTGATTGTCCGTCTCGGCGTCGTTCGTCATCGTGATGCCGGTGTAGGACAGCGGCCACGGCGCGGTCGCCGCGTCGGCCATCGTGAACCCGATCAGCGCCACGTAGTCGAGGTTCAGCGTCGACCCGATGTCCCAGCTGTTCTGCGTCACGTTGACCTGGAAACGCGGCATGCTCGGCGCTTCCCACGTTTCGTTCGGGACCTCGATTTGGATCATGCCGCCGCCGCCCAGCGCCGTCAGCGTCGTCGCCGGCAACGAGATCCCGCAGGCCTGAAGCATCCCGGTCAGCGTGTTGCCGCTGGCCGTGTACGCGACCTTGCCCCAGACATGCAACTGCCCGCTCCCTTTCATGGACGCCGTCCCCGCCGGCCACGTGACCTCAGCGACGAGGTGCGACGCTTCGGTAAACGCCGTGCGCGGATCGCACGGGCCGCCACCGATCCCGCCCGCGCCCATCGTGCCTGCGCCGCCCGCGGCGCCGTCCGGCTTCATTTCCTTGCTGCTGCTGGAACAGGCGCTCGCGAGCGCCAGTGACGCCACGAACGAACCGACAACAACACTTCTCCGCTTCGACACCGTCTCGACCATGAAAGCCTCTCCCGCGTGAACGTCGCGAGTATCGCCCACGACGTCGCCGCCGCCCAGAAACGTGGCTGTTGCCTTTGGCAGCGCTTGGCAAAAGAATCCCTGGTCGTGCCTGCGCCGCTCGCCCCCTGCAGGTCTGTGTCGTGCCCGCGCGCTTTGCTGGCGTTGCTGGTGGGCGGTCCGCTTGCCTGCGGCGCCAGGCCCCACGTCGAGACGCCGGGGCCGACGGCGTCCGCGGCTCCCGCAGCTAGCGCGGATGCGGACAGCAGCGCCGCCACCACAGCGCAGGACGGCGGCGCCAGTGCCGGCAATCTCGAGAGTAACCGCGCGGCCCCGGCGATGACGGAGCTGCGCTTGCCTTGGAGCGCCGGCGAGACGTGGTACCTCACCAGCGGGCCGCACTCGACCAAGCGCTCGGCGCTGGACTTCGCGCCATCCAAGATCGACCCACGCACCGGAAAGCTTTTTGACGATTCGTGCTCGCGCAAACGCGGCGACCTGTACTGGGTGCGCGCCGCGGCCGACGGTTATTTCACCGCCGTGCTGAAAAACAACTGCCCCTGCGTGCAGATCCAACACGACGACGGCACCACCACGAACTACTTCCACCTGCGGCGCAGCAGCGTGAAGCGCCTGGGATTCAAGGTCGGCGATCCGGTGCGCGCCGGCCAGGCCCTCGGCCATCCGTCGTGCGAGGTCGGACCGAGGAAGTGCGGCGCCACGCATCCGGCCGACGGCGTGCACGTTCACTTTCATCGAACGACCGCCGCCACGGCCCAACGGCTCCCCGCCGCCGGCGCAGTGCTCTCGGGCTGGACGGTGAAGGCGGTCGGCCGCCAGCGCGAGGGGATGATGATCAAAGGCGACGAGGTCAGGGAGACCCGAGGCAACCTGGTGGGGTGGGCTTGCACGCCGACGACCGCGGTCTGCCAGGG
>DATMZL010000173.1:0-3554 GCA_035607075.1 Polyangia bacterium | reverse complement strand
TTCCTCGGCAAGGGGTCGGTGAATGCGAAGGCATTTCTCGAGCAGATCCGAAAGCTTGTCCTCGCGAACAACATCGACCGCGCGGTGAAGCTGTGCTCCGCCACCGAGGCGCCCGTCGCCCAGGTCGCGCGTGCCGGCCTTCAGCGCGTGCACCGTGGCGAGATCGCCATCGCGCAGTCGATCGAGGAGACGCTGGTGGACGTGACGCCGCTGCTGAAGAAGCGCGTCCAGATCCTGTGGTCGATCGCGAACATCGCGACCCTCGTCGGCCTCCTCGGTACGGTCATCGGTCTGATTCGCGCCTTCGGCGCCGTCGCCGCCGCGAAGCCCGAAGAGCGGTCCGCGCTGCTCGCGAAAGGTATCTCCGAGGCGTTGAACAACACCGCCATGGGTCTCGGCATCGCCGTCACCTGCATCATCGCCCACGCCTTCCTGTCGTCCGCTTCGAAGAAGCAGGTCGGCGACCTGGAAGGCTTCGCGCTGAAGCTGGAGAACCTGCTGGCCGAATCGGCCCAGGGCGCGAAGGCCTGAGGCAGAGTCCCATTCGTCCGAACGCCAGCGTCCGAATGACGAGAACCCATGACGAGGAGCCAGGTCCGCGCGGCGACGCGCCGCATGCGCGACCACGTCGAGGAGATCGAGGAAGAGGCGGGCGAGCTGAACCTCGTCCCCTACATGGACATCGTCACCAACATCATCATCTTCCTTCTCGCTTCGGTCGTTAACCAGGTCGCGCTCGGCAACATCAACGTCTCGTCGCCGACGATCCAGGCTGGCGGCGGAGATTCCAGCGACGAGCCGCCGCCGAAGCCGCCGCTGAACTTGACGATCACGGTTGGAGGCACGGGTTACGTCATCGCGGCGTCGGGCGGCGTGCTCCCGCCGATTCCGAAGCTTCCGAACGGCCAGTACGACTACAAGACGCTCACGACGAAGCTGAAAGAGATCAAGTCGAACCCCGACAACGCCGACGAGACAAAGGCGACGTTCAACGCGGACGCGATGATCCCGTACGACATCGTGATCGCGACGCTCGACGCCATGAGGCAGGGCGAGGACGGAAAGATACTGTTTCCCGACGTCAACTTCGCCGCGGGGATCCAGTAGATGGCTGCCATGACCCCCGAAATGTCCCGCTTGGCCGGCAAGAAGGCCATCCGCTCGTTTGCGCGCAAGCTGGCCGAGCCCGAGGTGATCAAGGACCTCAACATCACCCCGATGATGGACATGATGACCATCATCCTGGTGTTCTTGTTGAAGTCGTTTTCGTCGTCGACGTCGGCCATCACGTTCGACCAGAACCTGCAGGTGCCGAAATCGCTGACCGAGCTGAAGCCGAAGCTGGCGGTGACGGTCACGGTGACCAAGAAGGTCATCCTGATCGAAGGCGACGCGATCGCGCCGATCAACGCGGGCCGCGTCGACCCAGCCGTCAAACGCGACGGCGAGAACGGCTACTACATCACGCCGCTCGTCGAGATCCTCGAGAAGCACGCCCGCCGCGAGAAGCGCGTCGCCGAGATGACCGGGCAGAAGTTCGAGGCGCAGCTGATGCTCGTCGCCGATCAGACGACGCCCTACCGCCTGCTGACCGAGGTCATCTATTCGTGCGGTCAGGCGGGCTACGCCAACTACCGCCTGCTGGTCCTCAAAGCGAAGGGCGATTAAGGCCTCGCCCGCTTTACATCGCGCGGCGTTTGGTTTAAACAGCCCGCGCGATGCTTAGAACACGTCTGTCCTCTGTCCTGGGTCTGCTCACGGCGGCCCTCACCATCCTGGCAGCGCCCGCGGCGGCTTTCGCGCAGGAGCACGGCGGCGGTGAAGCGTCCCTGGTCCTCCCGGATCTCGGAAGCGTGAAGTTCCTCGGCTCGATGCCGGGCAGCACGCTGCTGTCGATCGGCATCGTCGTCTGCCTGCTGGGTCTCGGGTTCGGCCTGGTGATCTTCCGCCAGCTCAAGAACATGTCGGTGCACACGTCGATGCGCGACATCTCGGAGCTGATCTACGAGACGTGCAAGACGTACCTGGTCACGCAGGGGAAGTTCATCCTGCTGCTCGAGCTGTTCATCGGCGTGATCATGATCTTCTACTTCGCGATCCTGCGGGACTTCAGCTCGTTCAAGGTCGCGATCATCCTGCTCTTCTCGCTGATCGGCATCGGCGGCAGCTACGGAGTCGCCTGGTTCGGTATCCGAATCAACACCTTCGCCAACTCGCGCACCGCCTACGCCAGCCTGCAGGGCAAGCCCTACCCGATCTACGCCATCCCGCTGAAGGCTGGCATGAGCATCGGGATGCTGCTGATCAGCGTCGAGCTGGTGATGATGTTGTGCATCCTGCTGTTCTTGCCGCGCGACCTGGCGGGCGCCTGCTTCATCGGCTTCGCGATCGGCGAATCGCTGGGCGCCTCCGCCTTGCGCATCGCGGGCGGCATCTTCACCAAGATCGCCGACATCGGGTCCGACCTGATGAAGATCGTCTTCAACATCAAAGAGGACGACGCGCGCAACCCGGGCGTCATCGCCGACTGCACGGGCGACAACGCGGGCGACTCGGTCGGCCCCAGCGCCGACGGCTTCGAGACCTACGGCGTCACCGGCGTCGCGCTGATCACCTTCATCCTGCTGGCGGTCACGGAGGCCGAGGTCCAGGTCCAGATGCTGGTCTGGATCTTCGCGATGCGCATCATGATGATCGTCGCCAGCGGCCTGTCGTACCTGTTCAACGAGGCGGTCGTGAAGGCGCGCTACGGCAACGCCGACAAGATGCACTTCGAGGCGCCGCTGACCCAGCTGGTCTGGGTGACGTCGATCGTCTCGGTCGCCATGACCTTCATCGTGTCGTACCTGCTGGTGCCGCGTCTGGGCGCCGGCGGCAACAGCGACAGCCTCTGGTGGAAGCTGTCGCTGATCATCACCTGCGGCACGCTGGCGGGCGCGATCATCCCGGAGATGATCAAGATCTTCACGTCGACGTCGTCGAAGCACGTGAAGGAGGTCGTCACGGCGTCGCGCGAGGGCGGTCCGTCGCTGAACATCCTGTCGGGCCTGACCGCGGGCAACTTCAGCGCCTACTGGATGGGCGTCGTGATCGCGGGCTTGATGGGCATCGCGTACGGCGTCAGCTCCACCGGCCTGGAGGAGATCATGAAGGCCCCCGCGGTGTTCGCGTTCGGCCTGGTGGCGTTCGGCTTCCTGGGCATGGGCCCGGTCACCATCGCGGTCGATTCATACGGTCCCGTCACCGACAACGCGCAGTCGGTCTACGAGCTGTCGGTGATCGAGTCGATCCCGAACGTCAAGGAAGAGATCAAGAAGTCCGAGGGGTGGGACGTCAACTTCGAGCGCGCCAAGCACCTGCTCGAGGAGAACGACGGCGCCGGGAACACCTTCAAGGCCACCGCCAAGCCGGTCCTCATCGGCACCGCCGTCGTCGGCGCCACCACCATGATCTTCTCGATCATCATGAGCCTCACCCAGGGGTTCACGATGCAGTTCGAGATGCTGTCCCTGCTCCATTTTTTCTTTCTGCTCGGCCTCATCATAAAAAGCGCG
>DATMZL010000232.1:0-7396 GCA_035607075.1 Polyangia bacterium | reverse complement strand
GAGCTGCTTCGACTCGGGGATGCGCATGCTGACGTCGATCGGGGCGCCCGCCATGTCGACGCTCTTGTACTCGGCGAAGCGCAGCATCGAAAAGTTCCACTGCGTCCCGCCGTCCGGCACGCCCGCGTCGCCGGTCGGGCGCGTGTAGCCGTCGAGCAGCCAGCCGACCGGGTCGATGTGCGGGCCCAGCTTGCAGTTGATGTACGCGACCTGCGACGCGGGCGCGTTGTTGTTCTTGTCGGTCCGCGCCAGGTAGTGGCCCGTGATGGCGGCGTCCGCCGTCAGCGCGCAGTCGACGAACACGTAGCCGAGCGACGCGGCTCCGTTGCGCGCCTGCACGTTGTACCCCTTGCGGTTGACGTCCTTGATCTCGCAGCGATCGAAATACGCGACGCCGTTGCCCCAGATGTAATCGACGTTGCCCTCGATCGTGCTGTCCGCGATGTACACCTGGCCCGTGAACAGCAGCGTGTCCTGCAGCCCGCGGATGGTCGCGTTGCGCACGATGATCCGGTTCCCGCCCTCGGAGCGCAGCGTCTCCGACTGGCCGTTCGTCGACAGCTGCGGGCTCGGGTTCCACAGCGTGATGTTCTCGATGACGATGTCGTTGCTCGTGTCGATGCCGAACATCGCGCGCCACTTCGTGCCCAGCGACGTCGTCGTGCCGGGGGGGACCTGCAGCGCGCCGTTGTTCGCGTACGTGATCACCGATGTGTTGCGATCCGCGCCGTGGAACGTGATGTTGTTCTTGCTCGCGATCGCGACGATCTCGCGGTACGTGCCGGCCGCGACGTTGACCGTCACGGGTGTCGTGTTCGCCGCCGGGATGTAGTCGATCGCGCCCTGCACGGTGCAGAAGTCGCCCGTCCCGTCGGCGGCGACGTTCACCGTGGTAGCGCCGGCCGCCGGCGCCGCGGCCCGGACGGTGAAGCGCCAGCTGGTCGCGTCCTCCACCGCGCCGATCGCCGCGCCGCCCGCGCCCGCGGTGAGCACGCCCGGATCGATGTTCACGAAGTAGGTCGCGCCCGGCTGCAGCACCTTGCGCAGGTAGATGTACGCCTCGTTGCCGCTGACGACGATCGGCCGGTAAAAGTAGCTGCGTCCCGCGATCAGGATGGTCGTCAACGGCGCGCCGATGTCGATCATGTCGACCGGCGCCGACGGGAGGCTCTGCTGGTAGACGCGGATCGTCCCGCTGGTCCCGATGGCGGGCGGCGTGTCGAAGGTCAGGCGCAGGGGCGCGTCCGTGCAGACGCCCGTCGCGCCGCGCGCCGGGAACGTCGCCGTCACGTGCTCCAGCGGGTTCGTCACGATCGGAACGTCGGGGCCGGCGTCCATGTTGCTGCCGCCTGCCGCGCCGCTGCCGCCTGTTCCGGCGCTCCCGCCGCCCATCCCGCCCGTCCCCGTCGTGCCGGAGCCGCCGCTGGTCCCGGCCGCCCCGCTGGGGTTTCCGCCGTTCCCTCCTGCCCCGGAGAGCTTGCTCCCGCCGCAACCGACGCCCGCGACCATGGCCAACGACATCAAGACACACGACACCCGTGGCATTGCCCCTTAGGTCGCCGGGCGCGCTCCCGACGGCTCAGGCGTCCGGCTTCTCGAGGCGCTCGAGCGCGTAGCGGGCGAACTCCCGCACCCGCTTCTTCGGGTCCCGGAGTGCCTTTCGCAGCTTCGGAATGGCGCGCGCGTCGCCGAGATACCCGAGCCCGGCCGCCGCGTTCACCCCGGTCTGCTCGTCGGGATCGGACAGCGCGCGCACCAGCGCATCGAACACCCCCGGCCCGCCCGCGAAGCTGCTCAACGAGCCGACCGCCGCTGACCGCACCGCGGCGCTGCGATCGTTCACGCAGTCAAGCAGCGGCTCGAGCGGAACCGCCGGAGCGGCCGTTCCCCATAGCCAGGCCGCATCCCGCCGATCGCGCTCGGACCGCGCGTGGATCATCCGTCGCAGGATCGGCGCCGCCCGGGCCGGATCGGTCGACACCAGGCCCGCCACGATCGACCCCAGCCCGTCGTTGTCGTGGCCTTCCTTCGAACCGAGGTGCAGCGCGTGCAGCAATTGCGACAACGCGCGCAGCCCCTGCAGCCGCGCGATCGGCACCGCCGCCGCCTCGCGAATGAAGAAGTCGCGACCACGCGCCAGCAGCCGGTGCAGGCGCGGCAACCACGCCCGCGTCGCCGCCTTGTCCAGCTCGAAGGTGGCGGCGACGGCGCCATCGACGTCGTCCTCGACGTTCTTGATGGCCGCGACGATCCGAGCCCAGTCGGACGTCCGCTTGCGCTTGCGTACGCTCTTCGCGCGGGGTCGCCGCGCGCGGCGCTTCAACCCGTCACGCCTTGAGAGCGGTGACCGCGACCGTCAGACGCGAAACCGACCGCGACGCCGTGCCCCGCTTGATCACGCCCTTCGAGGCCGCGCTGTCGATCGCCGACACCGCCGTCTTCAGCAGCGTCTGCGCTTCCTTCGCGTTCTTGTTGCCGATCGCCGTGCGCAGCCGCTTGATGATGGTGCGCATGGCCGTCTTCTGGGCCACGTTGCGCGCCGTGCGCTTGATGCGCTGCCGGTTCGCCTTCTCTGATGACTTGATGTTCGCCATATTGCGGCGCGCATCATGGTTAGGGGGGGCCGCATTGTCAAGGCGCCCCGGACCCCTCACCCTAGCCCCCCTAGCCCTCTCCCCAAGGGGAGAGGGGATAAGAGTCAGCCCAGGCCGAGGCCGTCCAGGTCGTCGTCGCTGAGGCCGAAGAAGTGGCCGGTTTCGTGGAGGAGGGTCATCCGGATCTCCTCGCGCAGCTCGTCGTCGCTGCCCGCGACACGCTCGAGATTGCGGCGGAAAATCAGGATCTGCGTCAGCCCGGGCTGGCCGCCCAGGTGGGACGCGTCCGGGTAGGCCGTGCCGTTGAACAGGCCGAGCGACCGCGGGTCCACGCCCTCGTCCACGTCCGATTCGGCCGGCTGGTCGGCGATGACGATCGGGACGTCGCGAAGCAGCTCGCGCGCGCGGTCGGGCAGCTCCTCCAGCGCCCGCTCCGCGATCGCCGCCACCTCGGCGTCCGTGAATCTTTGCTCCGCGCCCGCCGCGCCCGGCGCCGTGTCGAGCGCCCACGCCCGCTTCCACGCCGCCCGCATCTCGACGTCGTCGTCCAGGTCGGCCGCCGCGCACCCGAGCGCGTGCCACGCCTCCGCGATCTCCGCGCCGTCCTCCGACGCCGTCAGCGTGCGCAGCCGCGCGCGCGCCGTCTCCGCGTCGCCCAGCGCCAGGTGCAGGTCTGCGATCTCCAGCGCCGCCACCGGATCGCCCAGCGCCACGTCGGGCGGCGGCAGCTCCGCCAGCGTGCGCCGCGCCTGCTTCTCGTCGCCCGCCTCCGCCTCCAGCCCCGCCTTCAGCGCCAGCGCCGCCAGATATTCGTCCTCCTCCTCCGCCAGCTCCACCGCGCGCCCCGCGTGCTTGCGCGCCTCGGCCAGCCTGTCGGGCGTCTCGGCGAGCAGCTCGGCGAACGCGAGCTCCGGCGACGCCCACTCCGGATCCGCCGCGATCGCGCGCTCGAGCAGCCCGATCGCGCCGGGGATGTCGTCCTCCTCTGCGCTGCACGCCGCCCGCAAGAAGAGCCCCTCCGCCGATTTCTCGCCCAGCCGCTCGGCGCGGTGGCGCGCCGTCTCCAGCTTGCCGGCGTCGAATGCGTCCCAAGCCGCGCGGATCGCCGCCGACCCGTCACCCTGTTGCGTGATGTCGTCTTCCGGTGGCCTCGCCATCACTTTCTCTCCCTCAATTCCTGCGATTCCGTCATCGCCGCCAGCGTGTCGAGCATATACCCGGCCGCCACGTCCGTCGTACGCCGCGCATCCTCCGCGCTCCCGATCGAGGGCGCAACTTCTACGACGTCGCCCCCGAGCAGAGGAAACGCCTCCGCGACGCGCGCGATCAGCGCGCGCACGAACTCGGGCGCAAGGCCGTTCGCCTCGGGCGCGCCCGTCGACGGCGCCGTCGCGCTGTCCGTCGCGTCGATGTCGTTCGACAGGTAGACGCGCGCGACGCCCAGCCCGCGCAGGTGCGCGATCACATCGTCGATGACGGCGGCGCCGCGCGCACGCACCTCGTCAGCCCAGAACTGGCGTACGCCCAGCGTCGACTCCCAGTGCTGCTTCGACCGCGACGACGCGCGCACGCCGACCTGCACCAGCCGCCCGCCCCGCCCCAGCAGTTCGTTCGCGTGGTACGCCCACGTCGCGAAGCAGAGCCGCACGCCCAGCCGCTCCGGCAGCAGATCGGTGTGCGCATCGATGTGAACGATCGCCCACGGCTCGGCGACGTTGCGCGCCAGCGCCGCAACGACCGGCCACGCAACGGAGTGATCCCCGCCGATCATGAAGATTCGCAACGCACGGTTGCGCGCGAGCAATTCATTGATTGCACGCTCGGCAATCGACAGCGGCGCCACCGGCAATCCCGTGTCGCCCGCTGCCGACGGACCGTACAGCGCGGCGCGCGTGCGGCGGCGCTGCTCCTCGCTCAGCATGTCGTCCTCGAGCAGCTGCGGCACCGCGAACACGTCGCCGACGTCGACGATGCCGGCCCGCGCCGCCCGCGCCGCGAAATCCGGAAACGCCGCCAGCAGCGCACGCCGTACGCCCTCCGGCCCAAACGCCGCACCTCGCACCAGACCTGCGCCCGTGTCCGACGGGATGCCGATGATCGCCGCGCGCGCCGACGCCACGCCCTCCAGCGCCGCCTGCCACTTGCGCTGGACCTCGTCCCCGTCGGGGGCGTCATAAAGCCGGCGCTGCAGCGCCTCTTGCTGCGCGCGGCCCGTGCTCACGGTGAAGATTCCGCCGCCCGCGGGTCGCAAAAAGCGCGTCAGCTCGTCCATGTCCAGCCTCGCCGGCTCCCCGCGCGCAATTTCCGTGCTTCAACCGGCGCAGAAGTTCGTGATTCTGATCGCACGCAATCGGGCTCCGCGAGGTAGGTGTCTGTCGCCTGGATCCATTTTCATGGTTTCGGTTTCATAACCATTCGCCTGCGAGTTTTCCCCCACATGTGGGCGCGTCCCTGATGGGCGTTCCAGACACGCGCACCGACGGGTTTCTAAGGTTCTTCGCGGTCGTTGTCGCCGCTGCCGCTGGCGCTTGCTCCTCCATCCCTGGGTCTGAATTCCGCCACCGGCAAGCCGAAGCGGCGCGCCCACCGGTAGACGAGCGCGGGCTTGCGATCCAGCTCGCGCGCGACGCGCATCATGTTCCCCTGGAAGCGCTTCATCAGCGTCTCCAGCTCCTCCGCGCTGGGCGGCTTGCGGTACTTGCGACGCCCGGGCGACGAGCGAAGCCGCGGCACCGCCGCGATCGACGCCGGCAGGTGATCGAAGCCGATGCGCTCCGCGCCGCGCGCGAGCGCGTCCGCGCTGGTCATCGCCTTCTGCAGCTCGCGCACGTTCCCCGGCCACTGGTACAGGCTCATCGACTGGAACGCCGACAGCTCGAACGGCTTCTCCTTCTCGCCCATCAGGAACGACGCGAGCGCGCCGAGATCCTCCACGCGATCGCGCAGCGGCGGGATGCGGATCGGCTCCGCGCCCAGGCGCGCGGCGAGATCCGCGCGCAGGCCGCCGCTGCCCGATTCGGTCGGACCGGTGGTGCGGCTTGTCGCGGCGATGATGCGCGTGTCGATGTGGCGCGCGCGCAGGCCGCCGATCGGCGACAGCAGTCGGTCCTGCGTGAAGCGCAGCAGCTTGGTCTGCAGCTCGGGCGCCATCTCGCCGATCTCGTCGAGAAAAAGCGTTCCGCCCTCGGCTTGCTCGATGATGCCGGGCTTCGCCATCGCCGCCTGCGAGTGCGCGCCGCGCGCGTAACCGAAGAGCTCGCTCTCGACCAGCTCGCGCGGCAGCGCCGCGCAGTTCACCGCGACGAACGGTCCCGTGCGGCCGCTGACGCGGTGGATCGCGTTCGCGTAGATCTCCTTGCCCGCGCCCGTCTCGCCGACAAGCAGGAACTCCTGCCCGGCCTCCGCCAGCTTGCGGAGGCGCTTGCACGTGACCGCGAACGACGGGTTGATGGTCGGGACCGGACCGAGCGGCTCCGCCATCTCCTCCTGGATCGCGGCCAGCTGCGACGGCGTCGCCACGCGGAAGACAAGCACGTGGCTTCCCACGAAGATGATGGCGCCGTCGCGCAGCTTCAGCGTCGACTCCACCGCCTCGCCATCGACCACCGTCCCGTTCGTGCTGGAGAGATCGGTGATCTCGAACGTGCCTTCGTCGGGCGCGGGTGCGATCGTCAGGTGCTGGCCCGACACCATCTTGTCGAGCAGCACCAGCGACGCCTGCTGAACCCCGCCTTTGTGTGAGGCCTCGCGCCGCCCGACCACCAGCGTCCCGGTGAAGGTGCTGACGCGCTGCCGCGCCGGGGGAACCCGCCCGTGGCTATCCCCGACGATCAGCAGCAGCGGGACATGCGACGGGCCGTCCTTCGTCTTGTTCCGCGGGACGAACGTCACGCTCTCGTTCGGCGTGATCACAGCTTTTCACGAACGGTTGAGCGTAAGTCCCCTTCCACATTTAGTTTCACCACTGAATGTGGAATTCCGGACGACGGTCGCGCTAACCCGTTGAAATCCGGTCTTTCCCCCATGGTGCGCTGGTTGCTCCAGTGGACAACGGCTGTCGCGCCGAGATGCGGCGCGTCGGTCCGAAACCGCAACCACGAAACCACAAGGGGAACCCATGCTCAAGAGGATTGCGCTAGTTGCTTTTTTGGCCGTCTCGGCCGGGTTTGTCGGCGCGAGCATCGCTAAGGCCAAGGCACCGCAGATCCAGGTTGCGCCGCAGGCTCCTCGTGGGTTCTGCATGCCACCCGGTGGGCACGTCTGCTGAAGACCTGATCAATCGATCGGGTAGTCCGGCGGAAGACGAAGAATCGACGAACTTTCCTTGGTCTCAACGCGGACGCTGCGGAAAAACGCCGATTTCGGATCGGCGTTTTTCGGCCAGCAATCGAGCTGATCGGCGACGGCGCTCTGACTGTCACCCACCTGCGCGCGACGCCCCGTTCGTAGTCCCGTCTCGATCTCCTTCTCGACCCAGGCGTATCCGCCGCCAGAACCTTCGAACGTCCAGACGTTATTGGGCGACGACCAAACCGGCGGACACTGCCAGTGCGTTCCGCCCAGGTGCCATTCTTTTCCGTCCGAAACTGAGAATGCCACCATTTGCGAAACCGGTCCCATCCTCACATACGCAACCTTCGATCCGTCGGGCGAAAAACGGGGCCAGGTCGGGAGAACATCGTCGTGGCGGAGAACGCGACATTGATCGGTCGCTGTCCCACAGATCATGATGTTCCGGCCAGGGTAATCGGAATAAATCCAGGAGCCTCCGTCCGGACTGAAATCCGGAGAGGTGTCGAATT
>DATMZL010000178.1:0-3102 GCA_035607075.1 Polyangia bacterium | reverse complement strand
GGCGTCGCCTACGACCTGCCCGAAGGGTTCGGTACAAAGCTGCGCGACATCATGGGCCGCATCCGCGGGGTGCTCGCCGACATCGGCAAGCTGCTGGAGCGCAACCGGATCTTCCGCGACCGCATGGACGGCATCGGGATCATCACCAAGGCCGACGCGCTCGCGTACGGCATCACCGGGCCGGTCGGGCGTTCGACGGGCCTCGCGTACGACGTGCGCAAGGATCACCCGTACCTGGTGTACGACCGCTTCGACTTCGACGTCCCGGTCGGATCGGTGGGCGACAACTTCGACCGCTACGCCGTGCGCGTGGAGGAGATGGTGCAGTCGATGCGCATCCTCGAGCAGGCGCTGGACACGATCCCGGCGGGCCCGGTGATGGTCGCCGATCCGCGCGTCGCGCTGCCGGCCAAGACCGAGACCTACAACTCGATCGAGGCGATGATCGCCCACTTCAAGATCATCATGGACGGCATCCACGTCCCGCCCGGCGAGGTGTATTCGTTCACCGAGGCGGGCAACGGCGAGCTGGGCTTCTACATCGTGTCGGACGGCACGGGCCGGCCCTGGAAGTGCCGCGTGCGCCCGCCCTGCTTCTCGGCGACGGCGGTGCTGGGCAAGGTGCTGCCCGGCCTCTTCATCGCCGACGTCGTCCCGACCTTCGGGATGATCAACATGATTGGCGGGGAGTGCGATCGCTGATGGCTGATTCCGGTCCGTTCAAGACAGTTGGGTCCGGCCCGATCAAGGCGGCCCCTCCTCCGCCCGAGATGGTGACCGTCGTGATCGACGGCAAGACGCACCAGTTCCCCAAGGGGACGGTGCTGCTGGAGGCGTGCAACGCCGTCGGCGCCGACGTCCCATTCTTCTGCTACCACGCGGGCCTGTCGTCGCCCGCGGTCTGCCGGCAGTGCCTCGTCGACGTGAAGGGACAGCCGAAGCCGGTGCCGTCCTGCTACACGCCGGTCGCCGACAAGATGGAGGTCATGACCAAGTCGCCGCGCGCGCTGGACGTACGTCGGCAGATGCTCGAGTTCACGCTGGTCAACCACCCGATCGACTGCCCGATCTGCGACAAGGCGGGCGAGTGCCTGCTGCAGAAGCACTACTTCGACTGGGACGCGAAGTTCGCGCGCAACGACGGCATCAAGGTCAAGAAGCACAAGGTCGTCGACGTCGGCCCGCACATCGTGCTGGATCAGGAGCGCTGCATTCTGTGCACGCGCTGCATCCGCGTGTGCGACGAGGTCGCGAAGACGCACCAGCTGGAGATGGCGCAGCGGGGCGATCGCGAGGTGCTGACGACGGCGCCCGGCCACAAGCTGGACAACCCGTACTCGCTGAACACCGTCGACGTCTGCCCGGTGGGCGCGCTGACGGCGAAGGACTTCCGGTTCCAGATGCGGGCCTGGGAGCTCTACACGATGCCGTCGGTCTGCCCGGGTTGCGCGACCGGCTGCAACGTCGAGGTCCAGCACTCGCGCGGCCAGGTCTACCGGCTGGTGCCGCGCATCAACCCGGCCGTCAACAAGCACTGGATGTGCGACGAGGGCCGCTTCACGTACAAGCGCGCGCAGACGGAGCGCCTGGTGGCGCCGCTGTCGGGCGGCACGCCGGTCGACTGGGACCGCGCGCTCGACGACGCGGGCCGCGCGCTGTCGGCGGTGCTGGCCGCGACGCCCAACCAGGTCGGCGTCGTGTTCAACGCGCAGTCGACCAACGAGGACCTTTACGCGCTGGCGCGGCTGGCGTTCGATCACCTGCACGTCGGCAAGGCGTACATCGCCGGCATGGACCAGGGGTGGCACGACGACATCCTGGTGTCGGCCGACAAGAACCCGAACACCGCGGGCGCGATGGCGATCGGCGCGGGCCGGCTGCGGACGCTGCTGGATCTGTCGAACGACCTGAAGGCGGGCGCCGTCACGGCGCTGATCGTCGTCGGCACGCGCGGCGTGCTGGGCACCGGACCGGGGGTCGCGGCGCTGCCGCTCGAACGCCTGCGGGCGCTTGTCGCGATCGGCACGCATCGGGACGGCGTCACGGCGGCCGCGCACGTCGCGTTGCCGCTGGCCGAGTGGACCGAGGTCGACGGCACGTTCACGAACAAGCTGGGCATGGTCCAGCGCGTGCGCGCCGCGGTTCCGACCGCCGGCGACTCGCTGCCCGGCTGGGAGATCCTGTCGCATTTGGCGCGCAAGCTGGGCGCGACGATGGAGTTCACGGAGGCGAAGGCGGTCTTCGCCGAGGCGAAGCAGAAACTCCCCTTCATGCGGGAAGCAGACTGGGGCCGGCCGATGCTGCCCGTGCAGCTTCGCTTCGCCAACACGAGAGGTTGACCCGGCGATGAGCTACGGCAGCGTTGGTTTCCAGGCAGTCACCGCGATCATCCTGATCCTGTTCATGGTGCTCGGGTTCTTGATGCCGCTGGCGTCGATCCTGACGTGGATGGAGCGGCGGCAGTCCGCGATGATGCAGGACCGCCTGGGCCCGAACCGCGCCAACATCGGGCCGATCCGGGCGTGGGGCATCACGCACTTCCTCGCCGACGCCGTGAAGTTCATCTTCAAGGAGGACTACGTCCCCTCGAAGGCGCACAAGTTCCTGTTCATGTGGGCGCCGATCATGGCGATGGCGCCGGCGCTGATCGTCGCGGCGATCATCCCGTTCGGGCCCTCGCTCTGCTGGTCCGATCTCTGGCACCCCAGCGGGAATCTGGCCTGCGCGCAGCCGATCGGATTGCAGATCGCGCGGCTCGACGTCGGCCTGCTGTTCTACTTCGCGATCTCGTCGCTGGCGGTCTACGGCGCGACGCTGGCCGGGTGGGCGTCGCACAACAAGTGGGCGATGATGGGCGGCCTGCGGGCCAGCTCGCAGATGATGTCTTACGAGGTGACGATGGGTCTGGCGGTGCTGGGCGCGTTCCTCGTCTTCGGCTCGCTGGAGCCGGGCGCGATCGTGTCGCAGCAGACGAACTTCCTGCGCGTCGGCGGCGAGTTCACGTCGAGCTGGGGCATCTTCATGCAGCCGCTCGGCTTCGTTCTGTTCCTCACGGCGGCGATCGCCGAGACCAAGCGGACGCCGTTCGACATCCCCGAGGGT
>DATMZL010000016.1:0-7077 GCA_035607075.1 Polyangia bacterium | reverse complement strand
GCTTCGGCGTCTACGACATCGTGGCGCTCGCGGGCGGCAGCGTGGCAGCTGGCGGGATCTTTGCGATCGAGCGCCGCCGCTACATGGAAAGCCGCAGCCGCGTCGCGCTGGCGCCGGAGCGATTCCTCGACCTGCTCACCGTCCGCCACGGCCGGCGCATCGCCGGCGACTCCTCGACCTAGTCGCTCCGCGCCGGCTAGAACGACGGCGTCGCGAGACCGTCTTCGTCGACGGGATTCTTCTGCTTCTTCGTTACGTGGTGGCCACCGCCGCCCTTGGCCTTCTTCGGGTCAGCAGCAGCCGCCGCCTTCTCCAGCGACACGTGGAAGGTCCGGTCCATGTTCACGTCCGCGACCAGCGGTCGGTCCTTATAACCCGGCAACCGCAGCACGTAGGCGAGCGCGTCCGGGCCGGCCTTGCCCGCGTCCTTCGCGAGCTGGATCTCGACCGGAACGATCCCGAGATCCGCGTCGTCCTTCTTGCGGAACACGTGCGCACCCGCGGGCTCCGCCTCGAAGCGGATCGTGACCGTTTTCTTCAGGGGCACCGGCGGTGTCAGGGGCGGCGCCGGCGGCTTGACGGTCGTCGTCGTCGCGACCGGTGGCGACGGGGCAGGTTGCGGCGCCTTGTCCCGGAACGCCACGACGTAGACGATGCCCGCGACCACCACCAACCCGGCGCCCACGAAGAACTTCCCGCGCTTCGGCTTGAACGCGAGCGCGTCGTCGATCTCGGACGAAGCCGACGACAGCGTCGAGGTCGTCGAGGCGCGCGCCGGAAGCGTCTGCGCCATCGTGTTCGCCGCCGCGTTCGAAAGCCGGCGCGGCGCACCGGTCGACACGGGCGCGGTCACGCGGACCTCACCGATCAGCGCCTTGCGGAAATCATCCATGCTCTGGAAGCGCGCCGCCGGATCCTTGGCCAGCGATTTCATGATCGCCGCCGCCATGTGGGGCGGCGCATCCGGCACGAAGTCGGTCAGCGGAGGCGGATCCTCCAGCATGTGTTTCGCGAACAGCTCGCCGACCCCCTCCGCGTTAAAGGGCGGCCGGCCCGACATCATCTCGAAGAGGATCACGCCGAGCGAATAGATGTCGGTGCGGTGGTCGAGTACGCCGGTGCCCTTGCATTGTTCGGGTGACATGTAGAGCGGTGTTCCCATCAGCGACCCGGTCCGCGTCTTCACCGAGCTGGCGCCGTCGGGCGACGACAGGATCTTCGCCACGCCGAAATCGAGAATCTTCACCTGCTGCGCGCCGTCCGCCTTGATCACCAGTTGCACGTTGTGCGGCTTCAGATCGCGGTGAACGATGCCCTTGGCGTGCGCAGCGCCTAGGGCCTTGCACATCTGAACGCCGATCGCCTCGACCTGATCTTGCGGCATCCTGCCCCGGGCGATCGCTTCCGTCAGCGACTCGCCCTGCAGGAACTCCATGATGAAGTAGGGCTGTCCGTCTGCCGTCTGCCCAAAGTCGAGGATCTCGACGATGTTCTCGTGCGCGACCATGTGGATGGCGCGCGCCTCGTTGAAGAAGCGAGCGACGATGTCCGGATCGCGCGCGAGCACGGCGTGCAGCAGCTTGATCGCCACCTTGCGGCCGAAGACTGGGTGCTGGGCCAGATACACGACGCCCATCCCTCCCTCGCCCAGCAGACTCGTGACGCGGTAATTCCCGATCGTGTGGTTGATCAGGCTGGCATTGGTAGTGGACACGACCGTGATCCCCTCAACCTAGACGCGCCGACGGGCAAAATCTAAAAACGCTGAGTTTCTGGGCCGCCATTTTACGATCCTCCCCCCGCCTGGAAACGACAGTTTCGGTGCGGCGAACCAATCCACGAATGTCTCTTCGGCTCTTTCACGTCAGAACTCGAATTCCGCAATGATTCCCCCGGAGGACGCGGTGGCTGTCGGGAAGAGCTTGAGCCCGTGATTTGACGCACTCTGCGTCCCTTCCGACGTGAGATAGCCCTTGTATAGCAGGACGCCCCCCGCGATAGCGAACGCCCCCGCCAGCCCCACGAAAACCCACTGCAAGAGCTGGTCCTGGTTGCCCTCATCGGTCAGCGTGTGGGCGCGTGCGCGCTGATCGTCAGTCAGGGCTGCGGCAGGCTTGCCGTTGACGTCGCAGTTGGTGGTCATCGCCGGATCGCCCATGCACTGGAAGCGGCGGTACTGGTCCAGCTGGGAGTTCACGTCCCTGACATCGAGTCCATATTTCAACGCCAGCGCGCCGGAGGCGAGGGTTCCGACGACGGCGATCCAGAATCCGGTCCGCGCCATCGTGGGACCTTCGCCGGTGGGCGGCTCGCCCGCGCCCCCGATTTCGACGGCCTTGTTGCCGCCTTCAGGCCGGGGCACCTCGACCGACACCGGCGACAACGTCAGATTCAGCGGCAGGCTCTGACCGGCCGCGAGCGTGAACTCTTGCTTCGTGGTGGTGTAGCCGCTCTTCTCGACAGTGACCTCGTGACGACCGGGCGCCACGTCTGGGATCGCGACGGGACTGCTGCCCGTGGTTCCGACCTGCGTTCCGTCCAGGCTCACGGCGGCGCCGGGAAAATTGGCGCGAACCTGGATGGACCCACCGCCCTTGCCACTCAGCTTCGCGAGCCAGCCGGCCGCGCTGGACCGTAGCCCGGCGGCGTCAGCGTGCTTCTTCGGCACGGTTTCAGCCGTGAAACTCTCGACGACCGCGCGGCTGACGTCGAGCAACTTCAGCGTCAGCTGGTAGTCGTTGCCTGTGCGCTTGACGTTCCCGAAGATGACCTTGTCGGCGCCCAGGCTCTTTCCCGCCTGCGACATGCAGGCCGGCGCGGCGTCGGGGCAGGCGAACACCAGCTTGACCTCCACGAGGTCCTTTCCCTGCAGAAGCTGGTAGCCCTTCGTGGCCGCGACCCGTTGCCGCAGTGCATCGGTAATCTCCGCGGCGACGGCATCGGGAGCTCCTTCCAGGGGCTCGATGCCCAGCACGACAGTGCCGACGTCATCGGCGGCGAGCGCGCGAGCTGGCGAGAAAGCGGCCGTAATTAGGCTGGTCGCTAGGACAAGAGATGGCAGCCCGGCTAGGCGCATGGGACGCCATTTTTTCCGCATGTTTAGGTTGTGTCAATGTCGATAAAACACCCAAAAATGTGGGATCGCGTGGGAAGCCGGCGAGCTTTGCTCGCCGCGTACCATCGCGGGAGGGTTTGGGAACCTCTCAGGGTTCCATCAAAAGAGACCTGCCGTGCTAGCGTCGGGCGGTGCGCCTCAAGGTCTTGCTCGCGCTGGGAGTCCTGCTGCTGGCGCTCTTCATCAACGCGCTTTTCACGCTGCTCGCCTTCGATCGCGCGCGCCAGGGCGTTGTGGCGAACGAGGCATATCTGGAGCTTCAGGGGTCTGTGGACGCGGCCTGGAAGTCGCTGAACGACTTCGCGCCGGCGCTCGGCCGCGGCACGACGGCGCGCCTCGACCCGAATCTGCCGCTCGCGCTGCGGATGGGACGCAAGCATCTCGACGACGCGCTCGGGATCATCGACCGCTATCTGGAGAAGGAGCCGCGTTCGTCTCGGCGGCCGGACTTCGAGAACCGGCGCCAGCAGGTGGCGGCGCTGGGGACGCAGCTGGACGCTGTGACCGGCGAGCTCGGGACCGCCGCCGCGGCTGTCGATCCCAAGGCGCGGCCCGAGTTCGAGAGCCACTTCGCGATGCTGACGCACAACCTGAATCGGATGCGCCGCCCGCTGCGCGGCGAGAGTGGGCAGATCGCACAGCGTTTGACCGACGACGGCGAAACGGCGCTGTCGATGGCGATCGCGCTGGGGGCGGCGGGCCTGGCGATCGCAGGCGTGTTCGTCTTGATCGCGCTGCGATCGCTGCGGCCGCTGTCGGTGCTGCGCGCGCACGCCCGGCAGCTGGGCAAGGGTAACTACGCGCAGCGGACCGGCGTCGTCTCGAGCGACGAGATCGGCGAGCTGGCGCGCGAGTTCGACGCGATGGCGGACGCGATCCAGGAACGCGAGCACCGGCTGATCCGGTCGGAACGCCTCGCCACCGTCGGACGAATGGCCGCCCACATCGCGCACGAGGTCCGCAACCCGCTCGCGTCGATCGGGCTCAACGCCGAGTTGCTGGGCGACGAGATCGCGGACCGCGGCGAGGAGGCGCGCCGGCTCGTCACGTCGATCATCGGCGAGGTGGATCGCCTCGCCGAGATCACCGAGACCTATCTGCGCTTCGCGCGCCTGCCGCGGCCCAAGCTGGAACGCGAGAACATCGGCGCGGTCGTGGCGTCCGTGGTCGACATGTCGCGGGGTGAGCTGGCGCAGGATGGCGTCGAGGTCCACGTCGACATCGCACCGGGGTTGCCCGACGTCGCCGTCGACGAGGGGCAACTGCGGCAGGCGCTGATCAACCTGATCCGCAACGCGCGCGAGGCGATGTCCGGGGCCGCGACGCGGCGCCTCGACGTCTTCGTGCGCGAGGCAGCAGGGCGCATCGTGATCGAAATCCACGATTCGGGGCCGGGGATCGGCGCCGCGAACATGGCTAAGATCTTCGATCCGTTTTTCTCGACGAAGGAGCGCGGGACGGGGCTGGGCCTGGCGCTGGTCCAGCACATCGTCGTCGACCACGGCGGCCAGATCGAGGTCGCCAGTCCCCCCGGCGCGGGCACGACGTTCACGCTGACGCTGCCGGCGGGCGAGGGCGACCGGCCGAATTCAGCGGCCGGCGGCGGCGCGGTGAGCGGCGGCCCGGTTGCGGTCGCCGAGCGTGTCGTACACGGCGGCGAGCTCGAGGTGCAGCAGGGCAGGGGATTGCGGGCCGAAGACCAGCGCGCGTTCGAGGGCGGCGGCCCCGGCGGCGGTCTTGCCAGTGGCAGCTAACGCGCGGCCGAACGCGGCGTGCAGATCCGGATCCGCGGGGTCGATGAAGATCGCGATCGGCGCCAGCTCGGTGACACGCGCCGATCGGCCCGCTTTTGCCTCACCGAGCACGGCCTCCTTGGCGACGCGATCGGTCTGCGGATCCAGGCGTAGCGCCGCCACCAGCTCCGCGACGCGATCGGGCGTGCGCTGCTGATTCTTGTAGAGCTCGGCGAGCATCGCGTGTGGTTCGACGCGCGACGGATCGAGCTCGACGGCACGCCGCAGGTGCGCCTCGGCGGCGGCGGGGTGCTTGCGGTGAATCTCCGCGAGCCCCAGGCGGACGCGCACCTCGTATCCGTCACGCGGCGGCGTTCCGGTGTCGAGCAATCCCTCGAGCGCCGCCACGGCGGCGTCGGCGTCGCGGCGGCCGAGCGCGATCTCCCCGGCGAGGAACATCGCGTCCGCTTGCTCGTCGGCCGTCGGCTGCGGCAGCGCCCGCGCCCGTTCCAGCGCCTTCTTTGCCTCTTCGACGTCGCCGGCGCGCAACGCGCCGAGGCCGCGCGCGGCCCAGTCACGTGCGGTTGCCTTCGCCGGCGCCGGCGCGGGCGAAGCTGCCGAGGCGGGTCGGATGGGCCGCGGCGGCAGATATTGCTTGTCGTAGCGGGCGAACCGGCGCGCGAGCTCGGCGCGGAACTCGCGCTCGAGCGCGTCCGCCGACATCCCGGTCATCTTGCCGATCACGGCGGCCTCGGCCTCGCCGCGTCCGAACGCAACCAGCGCGTCGCGCAGCGCGGGAAACCCGAACCGCCGCTCGAGGAATTCCACGGCGACCGCGGCGTGGGCATAGGCGCGCGCCGCTTCGTCGCCGCGCGAGGTGACGAACGCGTTGGATAGCGACGCCAGCGTCGGCAGCTCGCCCTGGCGCAACGCCGCGTACAGGGCGGCGTCGTCGTGGCGGGTCCACTCTGGGCGCAGGCGCGCCGTCTCCAGCTCCGACAGTCCCTCCGTGAACCAGCGCGGAACGCGCGAGCGCGACAGCTGGATCGCGAACACGTGCGCCAGCTCGTGCGTCAGCACCATGCCCCAGTTGAAGGCATGGTTGCTGGGCGCCTGCGAGGTGATCACGCGCCCGAAGCAGACGCCCGCGACGCCGATCGCGGGCAGGCCGGTCGTGCGCACGGCGAATTCGTGCGCGTCACCGAACAGCTCCAGCATCACCGGCCCCGTTGGTTCGACGCGATAGCGCGCGGCGAGCTCCCGGTAGCGTTCTTCCAGGTACGGCGCGACGACCTCGGTGATCGCGGCGCGGTGGCCCGTGGGAACGCGGAATTGCAGACGCGTGCCTGCGATCGTCGTGTAGCGCGCGGGGATGACCTTCTCGTAGAGATTGAGCAGGTTGTAGGTCCGGACGTCGTAGGGATCCCGCTTCCAGGCGCGACGGAGCGTGTCGACACCTGACTTCTCGTCGCCCAGGCGCAGCAGCGTCATCGCCAGGACGGCGAGGCAGCCGGCGTCGTCGGGATCGGCAGCGATGCCCTCGTTCGCGACGTCGCGCGCATCGTCATAGCGGCGGTGATGCGTCAGCGTCTCCGCGACGAACGCGAAGAAGTCGCCGTCGTTCGCCCGCGCCGCGAGATCGATCGCGCGGTCGCGTTCGTAGCCGGCGCGGTCGTCGAGCAGCAGCGCCGAGGCGGCCGCCAGGCGGGCAGCGCCCAGGTCGTGGGGGTTGGTGCGGCGAATGGCGGCGACGTCGGCCGCAGCGCCGGCCCAGTTCTCGGCGTCGAGAGCCAGCGACCCGCGCAGCGCCAGCGCGCCGGTGTGCGCCGGGTTCACCGCAAGAACACGGCGCAGCTCCTCGAGCGCGCTTGCGCCATCGTAGCGATCGACCACCGCGACGCGCGCCAAACCAACGTGCGCGTCTGGGTTCTCGGGATCGATCTTCAAGACGTCCTTGAATGCGGCCTCGGCGTCGGCGGCGTTGTGCTTCTCGAGCAGCACGTCCCCCCAATCGAGGTTCGCAGCCGTCGCGCGCGGGTTGGCGCGAACCGCGTCGCGCAGGACGTCGTTGGCGTCTTTCCAGTTTCCGTCGAGACGAACGGCGGTCGCGATCGCGATGAGATCGGTCGGTCGGTTGCGCGCCACGTTGCCGCCGTTCCAGTCGGCGTAGCTCGCGTCGATCAAGGGCGCCAGCGCGGCGCGATCGCCGACGGCGTCGTAGAGGCGCAT
>DATMZL010000029.1:0-2753 GCA_035607075.1 Polyangia bacterium | reverse complement strand
CGCGTCGAGCGGTAGGCGATGCGCAGCGGTTCGACGGCGACGTGCGCGAGGCCGAGGTGCGCGAGGACGCCGCGCCAGTCGCCGAAGCCGTTGTCGAGGAACAGCTTCTGCGACGTGTCGCCGGCGAGCGTGATCGACGGGACGGCGCCCGTCTTCGCCGCCGTCCGTCCGATCAGCACGGACAGCTTCATGGGCGACAGATCCTGCGCCTCGTCGACGAACAGGTGCGCGAACTCGCGCTTCGACCCGCGCAGCAGCTGGCTGGCGCGCAGGAGGATCGCGACGTCGTCGGCGTCCAGGATCGGCAGGTCGTCCTCGGTCGGCAGGCCGTCGATGCCGGTCGCGCCGCGCACGTTCTGATCGTCGTCGGCGTCGTCGCCTTCGACGCGGCGGACGTGTTCGGGGAGATCGCTGTCGACGGTCCGCTGCCCGGGCTTTTGTTCCAGCCCCATCGCCGTCCAGTGCATTTCGGGTGACGGCGCCTCCTCGCGCGCTGCCGCCCGTTTGCGCGCCTTCGCCGGCCTGCTCTTCTTCTTAGCGGGCGCCGCCTCGCCGCCCTCGCGCGGATCGCGCGCCAGCACCGCCGCGACCCGATCGGTCATGATCGCGTGCGCGTCGATCACGTCGCGCTCGGCGACCGGCATCTCGGCGGCGTCGCGCAGCAGCGCGAGCAGGCGCCCCCGATCCGTCAGCAGGTCGGCCCACAGCTCGACCGCCGCGCGCGATCCGCGTTTGCCCTGATAGTCGCGCGCGCGACGCTCCAGGTCGTGCAGCAGCGCCGGGTGGCTCTTCACGCGCGTGACGGCGGGCGGCGCCTCGTCGACGACGGCGGCCCGCAGCCACGGGATCTCGGCGCGCAGCGCGCGCGCCGCCAGGCCGCCGAAGGTCGCGGCCCGCACGCCGCCCACGCCCAGCGACGGCAACACCTGTCCGATGTACGCGGCCAGCGCGGCGCCGTGGGTGATCACGGTCAGGCGGCGCGCGGGAAAATCGGCGGGGTAGGTGAAGGAGAGGTACGCGAGCCGGTGAAGGCCCACGGTGGTCTTGCCGCTGCCCGCGCCGCCCTGGATCACGACAACGCCCGCGCCGCGCGCCGTGATCACGTCGAACTGGCGCGGATCGATCAGCGCGGCGATCTCGGGCAGGTGGCGATCCAGCGCCTGTCGGCCGGCGGGCGCCGCGCCCAGCACGCCGCGCGCCGGACGCGCCGCCGTGTCCTGGCCGCCCGCAAGCGCGTGCGCCGGTAGATCCGTGCGCTGCCAGGGCGCGGCGCCGCTCGCGCGCGCCCAGACACCCTGAGGACACGCGACGCGGAGGAGCACGCCGCCTTCGATCGTCAGGATGCGCCGGGCGACGACGTCGCCCTCGACGTCGCGATCGCCGAAGCGCTCCTCGTAGTCGCTGCCTTCGGGGTAACGGTAGAAGAGCTGGCTCACCGGGGCGTGCCGCCAGTCGACGACGTTCACGCGCGCGGCCGCGTCGACGAACGTGGCGCGGCCGATGAGCACGTCGCGCTCGATCTCGCCGCGGCCGGCGATGCGTTCGCGCAGGCGCAGGTGGCCGAAGTACGGCGACGCCGGGTCGACAAGGAACGTCTGCAGATCGGCACGCGTCGCCGACACGTTTTGCAGGCGCTCCATCTGCGCGACAAGCGCTGGCACATCCTCGAGGCGCGCCTCACCGATCTCGTCGCGCAACGCCATCATCTCGTCGGCGTGGCCGCGGCGGCCTTCGGGCGCCGGGCGCACGGCCGCGGTCCGCGCCGTCAGGCTGGCGAGCACGCGCGCGAGCAGCCGCTCTTCCTCGGCGGGGATCTCCACCGCATCGTCGCGCTCGGCGTCAGGTCGGGCTTCGGCCACGGATCGGAGGCTACACGACCGGCCGTGGTCGCGCGTCGGTGGGATCACTACGTCGAGCTCGTCGCGATTCGGTGGACGGCGGGGGCTTCCCGTTCGTTTGTCAGGTCCATATTGCATGGAGTGCCAAACGGGGGAGAGGCCGCGACCGGCGACGCCGAGCGACCCTCGAAAGAGACGCTCGAGCTCGTCACGGCGATGGGGGCTGTTCTGGCCACCTCCGCCGGATACGACCGCGTTCTATCCGCGGTCGGTTCGGTCGTGGTGCCGGCGCTGGCTGACCTCTGCGTCGTCGACATCCTCGACCAGGGTGTGCTTCGGCCCGTGCACGCATCGGGCGTCGACCCGAAGATCGCGGGCGCGATGGAACACCTGCACCGCACGTATCCCGCGCACGCGGAGTCTCCTCAGCCGCGCGGCCGGGTCATGCGATCAGGCCGCGCCGCGCTGATCGCGGACGTGACCGACGACAGCGAGGGCGGCGTGAATGACGAGGGTTACGGGCAGGCAGTTCGAGCGCACGCGCTCGAGTCGATGATGTTCGTCCCGCTCGTCGCCCGGAACCGAAGCATCGGCGTCGTTACCCTGGCGACGCGGCACCCGCGGCGGCGGTACCGGCAGGCCGACCTCGCGACGGTCGAGGCGCTGGCCCAGCCCATCGCGCTGGCGATTGACGACGCGGGCCTCGATCGCGACCTGCAGGAAGCCATCAGCGATCGCCTGGAACGCGACAGCACCTTACGGCTGGTGTTTCGCCGCCTGCCGGGCACGGTGTGGGCCGTCGATCGCGACTTTCGCTTCACCTACGCGACAGGCCGGCTGATCGACGTCGCCGGGCTCCGGCCGAACGACGTCATCGGTACGACCATCTACGAGTTCCGCGGCACGCGCGACGCC
>DATMZL010000043.1:0-11575 GCA_035607075.1 Polyangia bacterium | reverse complement strand
ATCGCCGACGCGGCCGCGATCTGCGCGCGCCCCGCCTCCCCCGAGAACGCGCGCCCCAGCCCCTCGGTGCGCACGTACGGGAACAGAACCACCAGCAACGCGGCCAGCCAGCGCCCGACGGTGGGAAACGCCAGCAGCACGAGCCAGTCTCTTGCTTCCACCACCTGCGCCAGCGCGGCCACCTTCGCCACCAACACCAGGACCAACGCCACCGCGCCGTGCGCGCCGATCCGGCTGTCGCGCATGATCTCGAGCATCCGCGCGCGATCGCGACGGCCGCCGCCCACGGCGTCGAACACGTCGCCGAGGCCATCCAGGTGCAGGCCGCCCGTGAGCGCCGCCAGCAGCGCCGCGAGCAGCACCGCGAGCAGCCAGGGCGCCAGGTGGCCGGCCAGCGCCGCACCTGTGCCCATCAGCCCGAACCCCAGCACCAGGCCCACCACCGGGAAGAAGCTGACGGAGCGCCCGAGATCCTCGTCGCGCAGCGGGCCGCGCCAGACCGGCAGGCGCGTCAGAAACGCGAACGCCGCGACGAGCGCCTTCATCATTCCGATATCTCGACGGGTCCGGGACGAAGCCTGAGCAACACCCCCATCGCGGCGAGGTAAAGCTCGTCGGCGATGGCGGCGAGGCGCTGGTGGGCCTGCCCGGTCAGGTCGCGAAAGACGCGCCCCAGCGGGGTGTCCGGGACCAGGCCCATCCCGACCTCGTTGCTGACGAGGACGATGTGCGCCCGTCGCTGCGCCAGGATCCCGACGAGCGCGGCGACGCGCTGCTCGACGGCGTCGGCTGGCGCCCCCGCGACCAGGAGGTTCGAGATCCAGATGGTCAGGCAGTCGACAAGTATGACGTCGTGATCGCGATCGGCGGCGATCGCCTCCGCCAGCGCGCGCGGTTCCTCGAGCGTGTCGAACCCGGCGCCGGCGCGGTCGGCGCGGTGGCGCGCGATCCGCTCGCGCATCTCGTCGTCGGAGCGCTCCGCGGTCGCGATGAACAGCCGGCGCGCGCCCAGCGCCTGCGCGCGCGCCACGGCGAAGCTGCTCTTGCCCGAGCGCGCCCCGCCGCCGACCAGGATCAGCCGCGGCGGCCCTCCTTCAGCGTCGTTCATGCGCCGTTCGGACCGAGGCGCGACAGGTTGGGCACGACGACGACGACCGGGATGCGCGTGCCGCGGATCAACCGTTCGTTCTCGTAGCCGAAGAACAGGCGGTGCTGGATGGCGCGGTTCTCGGCGCCGACGACGATGAGGTCGTACTGCCCGCGCTCGACCTCCTCGGCGATCGCGCTGGAACGCGGATCGAACGCGAGATGGAGGATGTTCGGTTTGATGTCGGACGCGCGGAACGCGACCGAGATCCGCTGCAGCTCCTCTTCGCTTGTCGCGCGCACCTCGGCGGGGGCATGCGTTCCGCTCAGGTCCGCGTAGGCCGCCAGCTGCGGCCGCCGCTCGGTCAAGACCGCGAGCGCCAGCTCGGCGCTGGCCGCCTCCGCGTAGCGCAGCGCCAGCTCCACCGCCAGGCGGGACGCAACGCTGCCGTCGACGGGAACGATGATGCGCTTGAAGTCCGCCGCGCGCGCCGGCGCTTTCATGATCGCGACGTGGCACGGGGCTGCGGAGACGACCTGTTCGACGATCACGCCGCCGACCGACGGTCCCTCCCCCGATCCGAGCAGGATGACGTCGCAGCCGCGCTTGGCTTCGTTGCAGATCGCCAGCGCGACGCTGGCGCCGCCGACCTGCACGACTTCGGGCGGACGCCCGCCCGCCGCCAGCGCGGTCATCAGCTCGACCTGCTCGGTGGCGCTGCCCGAGAACTGGCGGCGCTGGAGCACCTGCCGCCACCAGGAACGCTTCTCCGCGACGTGCACGATCTTCACCGACGCGCTGCTCTTGTGCGCGATCCCGAACGCCAGCGGCGCGGCTGCGACGGCGTTCTGGCCGCCGCCGGTCGCCAGCATCACCCGCACCCGCCCAGGATCGAAGGCGCCCGTCGATTCAGAGGCCAGGATGCGCCGCGCCTCTTCCTCCGTCATGCGGACGCGCGGCATCGTCAGCCGCAGGCCGACCGGCGCCAGGAACGACGTCACGATCGCGACCATGACGATGATCGAGAACATCTGGGGCGTCAGGATCCCCAACGAGAGGCCGATCGTCGCCACGACGATCTCCATCGCGCCGCGCGCGTTCATCGCGACGGCGATCGATGTAGCCTCCCAGAACCGAAGGCCGCCCCAGTACGCGCCCAGCGAGCATCCGACCAGCTTGCCCACGCACGCGACGGCGATGACGATGCCCAGCATCTTCGCGTCGCCCAGCGCCCACAGGTCCACGCGCAGGCCGACGATGCCGAAAAAGATCGGCGCCAGCACGCCGAACGTGAACGATTCCAGCCGCGCGATCGTCTCCTTGCGCAGCCGCGGCGTCTGGTGAAGGACGATGCCCGTCACGAACGCGCCGAACACCGGGTGAACGCCGATGCGCTCGGTCGCCGCCGCGCACAGGAACGTCGTGACGATCACCAGCACCAGATCGGAATCGCTGGTCTTGAAGTGCTCGGTCGCGATCCGGACGGCGACGCGCAGAACCGGATACAGGACGAAGATGGCGACCAGGATGAAGATCGTCAGGTACGCGATCGTCAGGCCCAGATCCTGGATGTGAACGACGCCGTGGGTCGCCGCCGCCGCGATCAGCGACAGGATCAACCAGCCGACGGTGTCGTCGACGACGCCCGCCGACAGGATGACGAGCCCGATGTTGCGCTTCGTGAGATCCAGATCGATGAGGATCTTCGCGATGACGGGCATCGCCGAGATCGACATCGCCGTCGCGAGGAACAGGCTGAACAGGATCCGGCTGTTCGGATCCGCGAGGTACTCGACCGGCATCAAGTAGCCGAGGCCGAAGCCGAGACCGAACGGCAGCACCATCCCCATCACCGACGCGATCAGCGCCGCGCGCCCCAGGTTGCGCAGCAGACGGAGATCCGTTTCGAGGCCCGTCAGCAGGAGCAACAGCGTCATGCCCACGGTGCTGAAGCCATCCAGCAGGTGGAACTGGGCCTTGTCGGCGGGGAAGATCAGCTCGAACGCGCGCGGGAAGTAGTGCCCCAGCAAAGTCGGCCCCAGCGCGATGCCCGCGGACAGCTCGCCGACGACCGCGGGCAGCCCGAACCGCTTGGAGATCTCGGCCCCGATACGCGCCACCAGCACCAGCAGTGCGAGCTGCACCAGCAGCAAGAACACGGAGTGGCCGGACAGGCCCGGAATGGGGGTGTGCAACGCGGGCCGGACGGTAGCATGGGAAGTAGACGTGCGCCCCGGAGGGAAATAGACCCGCGCCCCGCAGGCGCTATAGTGCGGGGGTCTTTTCACATGGCGGCCAAAAAGGTCTACACGGGCAGTGATCACGCGGGCTTCGAGCTGCGCGGCCGGGTGGTCGCGCACCTGCGCGCGCTCGGCTTCGATGTCGACGACGTCGGCTCGCCGACCGCCGAATCCACCGACTATCCGGACTGGGCGGCCGCGGTCGGGCGCGCCGTCCGCGATCACGCGGGCAGCGTGGGCGTCCTGGTCTGCGGAACCGGCCTGGGCGTCTGCATGACGGCCAACAAGATTCACGGCGTCCGCGCCGCCGACGCCTGGAGCGTCGAGGCGGCGCGTTTGTCGCGTGCGCACAACAACGCCAACGTGTTATGCGTGGGATCGCGCCTGGTTTCGGAGGCGGACGCGTTCGCAATCGTGGACGCGTGGCTCGACACCGAATTCGAGGGCGGGCGGCACGCGCGCCGGGTCGACAAGATCACGGCGATCGAGCTGCAAGAGGCAGAGACAGCCAAGCAACGAATGAAGTAACAGAGGATCGCCCCAGATGACGGCAAGCAAACAGACAACGCTTCACCAGGCTCACGCGTTCGGCCAGAGCATCTGGTACGACAACATGCGCCGCAGCCTGCTGACCTCAGGCGGGCTGGCGAAGATGATCGCCCAGGGTGTTCGCGGGATGACGTCGAACCCGACCATCTTCGAGAAGGCGATCGTGTCGTCGGGCGACTACGAGGACGCGCTGCGCAAGCTGGCCGCCGAGGGGCGATCGACCGTCGAGATCTACGAACAGCTGGCGATCGACGACATCCGCGGCGCGTGCGACCTGATGCTGCCGCTGTTCCAGGAGAGCGGCGGCGTCGACGGGCGGATCTCGCTGGAGGTGCTGCCCGAGCTGGCGACGGCGACCGACAAGACGGTCGCGGAGGGCCTGCGCCTGGCCGCCGAGGTGGGTCGCCCGAACGTGATGATCAAGGTGCCCGCCACGCCCGAGGGGATCCCGGCGATCCGCGCGCTCACCGCGAAGGGCGTGAGCGTCAACGTCACGCTGATCTTCTCGCTGCTGCAGTACGAGGAAGTTGTCGAGGCGTACCTCGCGGGTCTGGAGGATCGCGTCGCGGCCGGCGGCAAGCTGGACGGCCTCGCGTCGGTCGCCAGCTTCTTCGTGTCGCGCGTCGACAGCGTCTGCGACAAGCTGCTGAAGGAGAAGGCCGCGGCGGCGCCCGAGCTGGCGGCGCGCTGCGAGGCGCTGCAGGGCAAGCTGGCGATCGCCAACGCCAAGATGGCGTACGAGATCTACGAGCGCACGATCGCGACGCCGCGCTGGGGCAAGCTGGCGGCGGCGGGCGCGCGGCCGCAGCGCCTGCTGTGGGCGTCGACCGGCACCAAGGATCCGCGCTACCCCGACACTTATTACCTGGAGACGCTGATCGGCGCGGACACCGTGAACACGGTCCCGCCTGCGACGCTGGACGCGTTCCTCGATCACGGCAAGCCGGCGGCGGCGGCGATCAAGCAAGACCTCGACGGCGCCAAGCACCAGGTCGCGGAGTTCGCGGCTGTCGGTCTGGATCTGTCGCGCGTCTGTCACGGCCTGCTGGACGACGGCGTGAAGTCGTTCATCACGTCGATGAAGACGTTGCTGGACGCCGTCGGTGGGCGGCGCGCCGCGCTGCTCGAATCGGCGTCGGGTCGCCAGAAGCTGACGCTGCCCGACGAATTGCAGCGCGCCACCGACGCGGCCGTGGCCAAGCTCGCGAAGGATCGCGCGCTGGCGCGCGTCTGGGAGGCCGACGCGAGCTTCTTCTCCAGCGATCCGTCGCACGAACGGTCGGTCAAGAGCCGGCTCGGATGGCTGCGCGCGCCCGCGCTGATGCAGACGAAGCGCGCCGACCTGGAGGCGTTCGCCGCCGAAGTGTCGGCGGGCGGGTACACGGACGTCGTGCTGCTCGGGATGGGCGGCAGCTCGCTGTGGCCCGAGGTCGTCAGCCTGGTGTGGGGTCTCGACAAGGGCCTCACGCTGCACGTCCTGGACAACACCGATCCGGCGGCGGTGGCCGCGGTCGACGCGCTCGTGACCGGCCGGAAGACGCTGTTCGTCGTCGCGTCGAAGTCGGGCGGCACGATCGAGATCCAGGCCTTCGAGCGTCACTTCTGGCAGAAGACGCTGGCGGGCAGCGGAAATGACGTCGCGCGCGCGGGCGCCAGCTTCGTCGCCATCACGGACCCGGCAACGCGGCTCGGCCAGCTCGCCGAGGAGAAGCATTACCGGCGCGTGTTCACCAACCCGGCTGACATCGGCGGGCGATACTCGGCGCTGTCGTTCTTCGGCCTGGTCCCGGCGGCGCTGGTCGGCGCCGACGTGGGCACGCTTGTCGGCGCGGGCGTCGAGTTCGCGGCGGCTTCGGGCGCCGCCGTTCCCGTGGCGGAGAGCCCGGCGGTGGTGCTGGGCGCGGCGATCGGCGCGGCGCACGCCGCGGGCCGCGACAAGCTGACGTTCGTCATCTCGCCCGACATCGCGAGCTTCGGCTCGTGGATCGAGCAGCTGGTCGCCGAGTCGTCGGGCAAGGAAGGCAAGGGCATCGTCCCGATCGACCTCGAGCCCGTCGGCGCGCCCGACAGCTACGGGAGCGACCGCTTCTTCGTCTACATCCGATCCGCGGCCGCCGACGGCAAGCAGGACGCGGCGGTCACCGCGCTGGAGAAGGCCGGTCACCCGGTCGTGCGCATCGGCGTCGACCGCCGCGAATCGCTGGGGCGCGAGATCTTCCGGTGGGAGATGGCAACGGCGATCGCGTGCGCGTCGATGGGCGTCAACCCGTTCGACGAGCCCAACGTCACCGAGGCGAAGGTCGCGACAAGCGCGCTGCTGGCCCAGCACGCCGCCGAGGGCAAGCTGCCCGGCGCGCCCGACGACACGTGCGACGTGGCCGACGTGGACCGGATCCGCGCGCACCTCGCCTCGGCGACGCCGAACGACTACGTGGCGTTCTGCGCCTACTTTCTCCGGACGCCGGCGCGCGACGCGGCGCTGACGCGCATGCGCGTCGCCTGCCGAGACCGGTCGCGCAACGCGACCACCGTCGGCTACGGCCCGCGCTTTCTTCACTCGACCGGGCAGCTGCACAAAGGCGGACCGAACACCGGCGTGTTCCTGCAGCTGACCGCGGACGCGCCAGCCGATCTGCCCGTGCCGGGCGAGAGCTACACCTTCGCGACGCTACGTGACGCGCAGGCGCTGGGCGATCTCCAGGTGCTCAAGCGGCGCGGCCGCCGCGTGCTGCGGGTCCACCTGGGCGCGAACGTCGACGCCGCCCTCGAGACGCTGGCCGCCGCGATCGCCGGCGCGGAAGCACGCGGGCGCGCGCGCAAGTCGGCTTAGGCGCGCGCTCTACTTTTTCGGGTCGGGCTCGAGCACGTCGACCGACTTCAAGGAACGATGCCGGTGGTGCGCTTCGGCGATGCCGGCGAGCGCGGAGCGCCCGAGCGCGCGGTAAGCGGCCGCCAGCAGATCGCACGCGACGCCTTCGCGCGCCTTCTTGATGCCGGACATCCAGTGGAGATCGCGTCCGAACGACAGCGCCGGGATCGGATCGCCTGCCGCGAGCTGCCGCCGCGTCTCGTCTGCCCACCCCGCCACGGTCGCGTCGTCGGCGCCGACGAGCGCCCGGCTGTCGCGCGTCGGATCGCTTTCGCGCCAGACGCGCCCGGGCCGGTCCTCCGCGTACGCCCGGTCGTAGGCCTCCCCTTCCTCCGGACGGTCGGCGGTCTCGAAGCGCATCACCGCCTCGCGCGCGAGGCGGATCCGGAAGCGCTCGTCGCGGATCTCTTCCGTCGACGCGCGCTCGTCGTAACCCGCATGCATCTCCGAGATCTCCAGCCACTCGCGCACCACCATCAGGGGCGTGCCGTTGGACCGACGAAGATCGTCGCCGTCGTTGTTGTAGTAGCTGAGGACGCCGCTCGACCGCTGGCCGTCCTCGTAGCAGAGACCGAAGTGCAGCCCGTCGCTCCCGCCGTGCATGAAGGTGAGCATCTCGGGCGGGTCGCGATAGAACCGGCCGTGCACGCGGACGTCGATGCCCTCGCACGGGAGCGCGTCGGGCCGTTCGAAGAAATCCATGATTCCGAACGGCGCGAGCTCGATGCGCCCGAAGACTTCCCGCTCGCTCGCTTGCAGCGACTGGAAGAAGACCCAGAAGCGAAACAGCGCGTCGGGAAGCTCGACACCCCAGTCGCGCTGGAAGCGCTCCACGATCAGCGGCCGGCGCTCGGCGAGCTTCGCCTCCGCTGCTGACAGCCGGCGCGCGCGTTCGTCGTCCGACCAGCGCGCGTCGCGCCACGCGCGGTAGTCGCAGTCGAAGGTCGCGCGCCGCGCCCGTTGCTCTCGCGCCGCGGCGAGCTCCGAGACGCGTTTAGATTCCTCGAGCGCCGCGGGATTCGCCCGCCACTCCGCCTGCAAGGCCTTCAGCGCAGTCTCCGCTGGGAACCAGCGCGCCTCCTCGGCTGCCACGCGCGCGCGTACCTCGTCGTCACTCGCCAAGGCCCCGATCTCGGCGTCGAAGGCAGCCTCGAGCGCGCTGGTGCGGGCCGCTGCTTCCACGTCCACACGCTGGCAATGGGTTTCGAAGGCCGTCAGTTCCGCCACGGCGTCGCCCTCAGGCTGCCGCGCGAGCTCACGCCAGAAAGCGCCCCGATCGCGGCTGGCCAGGCTCTTCTGATCGGCGGCGATCTGCGCGCGCAGCGTGCGGCGCGGGTCGTCTCCTTCCATCTCCACCTGGCTCCGGAAAACCTCGATGACCGTCTCGCGGCCGAAGATGGACACCTTCACCTTGACCTTGTCCCCGTGGACGGAGACGACGTCGCCCTGGTGGTCCTTGAATGCGCCGCCGACGATGCGTGCCATCTGCACGAGAACGATACGCCAGAACGTTCGCAGCAAGTCAGTTGAGGATCGTCCCCTCGATCGCCTCCAGTTCCACGCCGGCGCGCGTCTTTCGAAACGTCATCTCGTACGACTCGCCCGGATATTCGGTCGCGCACGTCGCGCGACCGTCGGGACCGAAGGTGTCGGGGCACTTCCACTTCGCGACCTCCAGGTTGCAGAGGTTCTCCGCGTCGGCCCGGCGCATCCGGCCCTCGTAGACCTCGTACCCCTGCGACCCCTCGTCGCTCGCGACGTGCTGCCGCACGCCGCGCTTGGGCATCAACGCGGTCAGCGCCGCGACTCGTTTCGCGTCGTCGTGTTCGCCGCAGATGCGACGAAGGTGCGCCATCCAGCCGCCGGGCGTTCGCTCGGCGCACCGAGCGAGATCGCAGCAGTCCTCGCCCATGAGGCGGTCTGCCGTCACGCGGCCCGCGTCGAGCCGCAGCTCTCGCGTCGCCACCGTGCAGCGCCCGCCCTGCGTCAGCCGCTCGGTGACGACCGCCGACCCCGCACGCTCGTCGACCACCCGGCCGCCGCCGTCGTCGTAGAGCTCGGGTTCCGTGACGGTGTAGTGCACCGGCCCCGCCGCCGCGAGCGCCTTGCGGCGCTCGTCTTCCCAGCGGCGTAGCGCCTGCTGGTCGGGATCCACCTCGGCGGCCAGCTTCTTGGACGTCAGCATCTCCTCGCGCACGATCCGCAGCGCGCCGTTCTCGCGGGCAAAGTCGATCTGCTTGTCGCCCACGTCCCGGTAGCGTCCGGACTGGAACGTCTGGCGAAACGTCGCCCGGACCGTGTCGCCGCGGATCTCGATCTTCGGCGGCGTCGTTTCGACGGTCATGCCGCGCTTGAAGGATCGCCCGCGTTCCTTCATCCACGCGGCCCGATCGAGGACGACGGTTCGCGCCCCCGAACGCCGCACGCCGCCGAACTTTTCGGCGTAGAGCGCCTGGTAGGCCGGAAAGTCGCCCGCGTTCTGGCTCTTGAGCCAGCGCTCGATCAACGCGCGCGCCTCGGCGTCCGGGTTGCCAGCCGGGAGGGCCGGGGTCGCAACGGTCAACGTCGCCAGCAAGAGGAACACAACCCGATTGTACCCGCGCGCATTTTTCTTTAGCGTTCGCCGTCGTGCTCGATTCGCCCGATGCGCCGTCCGCCGCGCCCGTGATGCCCAACCCGCTGCGCGAGGGCCTGGCGGAGGAGCGCATCCCGGAGCCGGCGGTGATGGTGATCTTCGGCGCGTCCGGCGATCTCGCCCACCGCAAGCTGCTGCCCGCGCTCTACAGCCTGACGCGTGATCGCCTGCTGCCGGCGCGCTTCGCGATCGTCGGCTTCGCCCGCCGCGCGGTCAGCGACGACGCGTTCCGCGACGAGATGCGCGCTGCTTGCAGCGAGTTCGCGCGCCGCCGCCCGATCGATCCCGACCTGTGGTCCGCGTTCGCCCGCAACATCTTCTACCACCAGGGCGAGTACGAGGATCCGGCGGCGTTCGCATCGCTGAAGCAGCGCCTCGCCGAGATCGAGAAGACGCTGGGTTTGCACGGTAACCGCGTCTTCTATCTGGCGACACCGCCGTCGTCGTTCGCGTCGGTGATCCACAGCCTCGGCCAGGCCGAGCTGGCGCCCAAGCCGCCGCCGCTCTCGGCGCCCAAGCCGCTGGGCCCGCCGCCGCCGTTCGCGCGCGTGATCATCGAGAAGCCCTTCGGCACAGATCTGGAGACCGCGCGCGCTCTGAACCGCGACATTCACGAGACGCTGGACGAGCGCCAGATCTACCGGATCGATCACTACCTCGGAAAAGAGACGGTCCAGAACCTGCTGGTGTTCCGGTTCGCGAACGGCATCTTCGAGCCCGTCTGGAACAACCGCTTCGTCGACCACGTGCAGATCACCGGCGCCGAGACCGTCGGCGTCGAGGCGCGCGGCGGCTACTTCGAACAGGCCGGCATCCTGCGCGACATGGTCCAGAACCACCTGCTCCAGGTTCTCAGCCTGTTCGCGATGGAGCCGCCCGTGGCCTTCGACCCGGACGCGGTGCGCGACGAAAAGCTGAAGGTCCTCAAGGCGTTGCGCTACATTCCTGCAAGCGATTTCGAGCAGCACGTGGTGCGCGCGCAGTACGCCGCCGGCTCGAACGGCGGGCAGGCGGTGCGCGGCTACCGCGAAGAGCCGAACGTCAGCCCGACGTCGACGACAGAGACGTTCGTGGCGCTGAAGCTGTTCATCGACTCGTGGCGCTGGGCGGGCGTGCCGTTCTACCTGCGCTCCGGTAAGCGGCTGCCGAAGCGGGTCACCGAGATCGCCGTCCACTTCAAGAAGACGCCGCACCTGCTGTTCGGGCGGCGCGGCGAGAGCATCAAGCCCAACGTGCTGGCGATCCGGATCCAGCCCGACGAGGGGATCGCGCTGAACTTCGGCTCGAAGCTGCCCGGTCCGGCGATGGAGATCGCGCCGGTCAGCATGGAGTTTCGCTACGGCTCGTCGTTCGGCGTCGAGCCGCCGGAAGCCTACGAACGGCTGCTGCTCGACTGCCTGCTGGGCGACGGGACGCTGTTCACGCGCGCCGACGAGGTCGAGGCGAGCTGGGCGTGGGTGTCGCGCATCCACCGCCGATGGGCCGAAGAAGCCGCCCAGCATGAGAGCGGCCGCGCCGTGCTGCCCACCTACCCCGCCGGCTCGTGGGGCCCCGCCGCGGCCGAGAAGCTGATGACGACCGACGGCCGCACCTGGCGACTGCCCTAGAGCTGGTCATGCGCTTGCCGGGTGAAATCGAGCGCTTCGTTCGGGGCGAGCCGATCGCGGTCGAGGTCGCCGAGATCGAGCGCGCGCTCGGATCGCTGTGGCAGGAGGCGAGCCGCGTCGGTGACACGGTCGCGGTGTCACGCGCGGCGCTCTGGAACGTGATCATCCCGGCGCGCGGCCGCGCCAGGCTGGCCACGACCAAGCAGCTTGTCGACGAGATCGCCCCCGCCCTGCCCACCCGCACGCTGACGCTGTGCCTCGACGACGGCCCGCGCGACGCGGGGCTCGAAGCGACGATCGAAAGCAACGTCCTGTCGCAGCCGGGCGGCGCGCGCATGGTCTATTCGGAGGAGATCATGATCGCCGGCCCCGCCGCCGCCGAGGGTCATTTTGGCGCGCTGGTGCGCGCGCTCCAGATCGCGGGCGTACCGACCGCGACGTTCTGGCTGGACCCGACCGCGCCCGAGTCGCTACTCGCGCGCGAGCTCCTCTCGGTGACGGACCGCCTGATCTTCGACACAACCGCCTGCATCCACCCGCAGCAGCTTTTCGACGTCGAGCGCCTGGCCGTCGCGGCCCAGCCGTTGC
>DATMZL010000056.1:0-2010 GCA_035607075.1 Polyangia bacterium | reverse complement strand
GCCTGGCGGCAGAAGGCCGGACAGCGCCAGGCTGCGGGGCGTGCTCCGCACGATCTGCGTTCCGAAGTGATCCGCCGGGAGGTCGAGTGCGATTTTCTGGACTACGCCGTTGATGATCACCCGGATCTCCGTCACGGGAATCCAGGGCGCGAAGCTGACCGTCATCACCAGCTGGGCAGACGACGAGACCCGGATCGGATCGAGGCCCGGAGGGTAGATGGCGTCTCCGTCCTTGATCGTCACATCCAGAACCGGTCCGTTGGTGCCGATCATGTGGCCGCGGCGGACGTCGGCGTCGAACGCCTCGACGTCGAGCGCGTCGCGCTGGTGCGTGCCGAGCACGATGTTGCGCGGGTAGCCGACCCGGTCGGGCCCCAGCGAATGCGTGTCGCTGTTGGCGGCGCCGGCGCGCACGATCCCCTGCGACAGCATCGAAAACCACAGCGCCCGATAGCGCAGCCAGTTCTCGACCGACGTACCCGTCATCACCTCCTGCACGTCCCAGTCGAGGTTGCTGTGGTGGCCCGTACCGCCCGGCGCGCGCAGCAGGACGTCGGCGGCGAAGCTGGCGCCTGCGGCGATCGGTGTGCGGAGGTCGTAGCCGATCGCGCGCAGGAAGCCCTGGTCGCGCCCCAGCTTGGCGTCGGCGAACGGATGGTTCAATTGGCGCACGCCGGTACCGACGAACAGCGCGTCCATGTCGTCCATCATCTGACCGGGCTCGCGCAGCTCGTCCCACGGCGCCCCGTTGCGCGGCTGATTCGCGTCGGGTATCAGCGGCCAAAAATTGAAGTGCCCGAGGGTCGTGGGCAAATCGTTGCCGGGAACCGTGAACCAGGGAATGTTCGGCGTCTGCTCGGTCCCCGAGATCACGGCGATCTTCCCGGTCGCGCCGAGCGCCTCGATCGTGTCCCTGTAGGTGGTGACCACGTCGTGATCGGTCGCGACCACGACGTCGACCCCCGAAGCCAGGAAGCTGACCACGCGGGTCTGATCGGGGATCGACGTGTCGAAGCTCGCGCCGCCGTGCACGTGGAAGTCGCCCGACAGCGCCCCTGCCGGGAGCAGCGGCAGTGGTTGCAGGACCATGGCCAGCGGCGGCACCGCGCTGCCGGCCGCGACCGTTATCGTCGCGCGGTCGATCGTCGCGAAAGGCCCTCGCGTCGCATAGACGTGGTAGCTGCCGGGAGGAATCAGGATATCGAAGACGCCATGGTCGGTGACCACCCGGTTGCACGCGGGCAATCCGCCGTACGGCGGTCCCAGCATCGGATCGCAGCCCGGAAACAATCCGTAAAAGCTGGGCACCGGCGTGCTCCCTGTCGGCGCATTGGCGGGAACCAGGACCAACTCGGCGTACGTCTTGTCCAGGCTCTCCTGACCGAAGGTCACGCGGGCGACCAGGTGCGCCGCTGCCTGCATCGAGATATCGCCGAGGTTGACCTCGGCTCGGGCCACCGCGAACGAGGTCGCGGCGGCAGCCGGCAGGCCGAATGCGTAGGGTTGCACGCGATAGGTGCGATCGGGCGGCAGCTTGACCGAGAACGTCCCGTCGCCCGACGGCACCGCCTCGCTCCACGGTTTGCGGCGCGCTGGATCGTCGGGATCGGGCCCCAGCGCGGGCTCGTAGAACATGAGCGACGCGGCCCGCCCCTCGCTCGGTTCGATCGGTACGCCCCCGGCGACGACGCGCCCAATCACGGTCACCGGCTCGGGATCCCCGTGAACCATCGCGCGGACATGCAGCGCCTCGCCGACCGCATCTGCCAACCCCGGCCCCTTCTTCGCCAAGATGAAGCGTTCGAAATGGATGCCGTCACCGGGCAGCGTGGTGGACAGCGGAACGCCCGACGCGGTCAGGGTCGTATCGTTGAACCCTGCGAGTGACGGGTCGTCGCACGAAACGACGGCATAAGACACGTTGGGCGCCGCCTGTGGCCGCGCCGCGACGAACGGCCATTCGCGCCAGGCGCTGGCGACGTCGCGGATGTTCAGCTCTGGCGCGCGAAA